>JBGSBQ010000020.1:0-17531 GCA_041730475.1 Sphingomonadaceae bacterium | reverse complement strand
CTGCGCACCATCATGGGCTTGTGGCGCGCATCCGCCGGTAGCGTGCAATTCGACGGCCGCGAACTGGCGGGCAGGGAGACGCCTGATATTGCCCGTCTCGGCATCGCCTATATTCCCGAGAACATGGGCATCTTCGCCCAGTTGACGGTGCAGGAGCATTTGCAGCTGGCCTGCCGTAACGGCAAGCCTGACCCTGCCCGGCTAGACTGGATCTTCGGGATATTCCCGGCGCTGAAACGCTTCTGGCATCAGCCGGCCGGCACCCTGTCGGGCGGACAGAAACAGATGGTGGCGATTGCTCGTGCCATCGTCGAGCCGCGCCGTCTGATTCTGGTGGACGAACCAACCAAGGGACTAGCACCGGCCATCATCGAGCATCTGGCGGAAGCGTTCCAGCAGCTCAAGGCCAGCGCCACCACCATCCTGCTGGTCGAGCAGAACTTCGGCTTCGTGTCGGCGCTGGGCGATTCGGTGGCCGTCATGGATGGCGGCGTGATCGTGCACACCGGCCGCATGGCGGAACTGGCGGCCGACCAGCAATTGCAAACCCGTTTGCTCGGGCTGTCGCTCGCAGCCCACCAATAGGATCTTCCATGACTGCCTTGCCTCCTGCCGCTGCGGCGGCTGAATTAATGTTGCCCCGGCGGCGCGTAGACTACCTGCCGCTGTATGCGCTGCTTGCCGTGTTGGCGGCGGCACTGCTGTGGGTCGGTGACGGCGCCACCTGGCTGACGCTGACCGTGGCCGGACTGGCCATGGGCATGCTGCTGTTTATCATGGCCAGTGGCCTGACCATGGTGTTTGGCCTGATGGGCGTGATGAACTTTGGCCACGGCGCCTTCATCACTGTGGGCGCCTATGCGGCGACGCTGGTGCTGCTGCGGGTCAGCGACTGGCTGCAGGCGCCCAGCGTCTGGCTCAATTGCGCGGCGCTGGGGCTGGCCGTGCTGGTGGCGATGGCGGTGACCGCGCTGCTGGGCTGGTTGTATGAACGGCTGGTGATCCGCCGCGTGTACGGCAATGCGCTGATGCAGATCCTGATCACCTTCGGCGCCGCTACCGTGGTGCAGGAGCTGGTGACGGCGATCTGGGGCGCAGAACTGATCCCGCTGACCCGGCCCGCCGTGCTGGATGGCGCGTTCGTGCTGGGCGAGGCGGAGATCGAAAAATTCCGTTTGCTGTGTGCGATGGCCGGGCTGCTGGTGTTCGGTGCCATGATGCTGGTGCTGCATGGCACCCGTATCGGTTTGCTGGTGCGCGCCGGGGTTGAAAATGGCGAGATGGTGGAGGCGCTCGGCTATCGCGTGCGCACCCTGTTCGTCGGCGTGTTCGTGGCCGGTTCCGCGCTGGCTGGCATGGGTGGCGTGCTGTGGGGCCTGTACCGGCAGGAGCTGACCACCGGCATTGGCGCCAGCAGTCTGGTGTCGATCCTGATCGTCATCATCGTCGGCGGACTCGGTTCGGTCGGCGGCTGCTTTCTGGCCTCGCTGCTGGTGGCGCTGGCCAGCAATTACGTTGGCTTCCTCGCGCCCAAGGCGGCGCTGCTGTCCGAGGTCGGGCTGATGCTGGTGGTACTGGCCTGGCGTCCGCGCGGACTGTATCCGGTTACTCATTGAAAGACATCATGGCTATCCACCTGCTTTCCAATGAACTGCCACGCAGCCGCGCACTGAGCGTGGCGCTGTGGCTGATCGTCGCGCTGCTGGCGCTGGCGCCGTTCCTGTTCCCCGGCGCACGCGCCATTAATGCGGCGGCCACCATCTGCATCTTCATCGTGCTGACCGCGTCGTATGATCTGATGCTGGGCTACACCGGCATCATCTCGTTTGCGCACACCATGTTTTACGGCGTGGGCGCATATGGGGTCGGGCTGGCGCTGCTGCACATCGGTCCCAGTTTTGGCGCAGCACTGGCCGGGCTGGCGGGCGCGATGCTGGTATCGCTGGTGCTGGCGCTGCTGATCGGGATCTTCTCGCTGCGGGTGCAGGCGCTGTTCTATGCGATGGTGACGCTGGCCATCGCCAGCTGCTTCAGCGTGATGACGACCCAGTTCCCCGAATGGACCGGCGGCGATGATGGTCTGACGATTCCGGTGCCGCCGTTGCTCAGCCCTGCGTTCCGCCTGTTCGATGACAAAGTGTTCGGCATCGTCATCAACGGCAAGGTGCTGACCTACTATCTGGTGTTTGTGCTGGCGGTGCTGGCCTTCCTCGCCATGCTGCGGGTGGTCGGTTCGCCGTTCGGACGGGTGCTGCAGGCGATCCGCGAGAACGAGTTCCGCGCCGAAGCGATCGGCTATCACACGGCCGCCTATCGCACCGTGGGCAGCTGCCTTGGCGCGCTGGGAGCGACGCTGGCCGGCGGCATGCTGGTGCTATGGCTGCGCTATCTGGGGCCGGACACCACGCTGTCGTTTGCGATCATGCTGAACGTGCTGTTGATTACCTTCATCGGCGGGCGCGGCACGCTGTATGGCGCGGTGCTGGGCAGCACGCTGTTCATCGTGGCGCAGAACTATCTGGTTGACCTGATGAAGCTGGGCAGCGGCGCGCTGGCGCAACTGGCTGCCGCCCAATCCGGCTCGGCGCTGGAACCGGCGCTGGCCCTGCTGGCGCGGCTGGTACATGCCGACCGCTGGTCGTTGTGGATGGGGGTGTTGCTGGTGCTGTCGGTCTACTACTTCCCAAGCGGCATCGTCGGCCGCCTGCGCGCCCGTCGTCGCTAAGGCGGCTCCGGCTTACTTTTGCAGCCAGCCGGAGGCGATGATGGTGGCGACCAGACCGATCACCAGGGCCGAGATCGCGGCGCCAGCGGCGACCGGGTGGAAACGGCGCGAGACGGTAGGGATCTTGCGGATCATGGTGGGCTCCTTTGTTGTGTATGTGGAATGTGACTCAAGAGTACCGGCGTCCCGCCAGCCAAGCTATACATTGCGCTGTATCAAAAGTAAGCAACTGTAACCCGCTCCTTGTTATCGGCCCTTCGAGCACGCCCCGGTTTGCCGTGGCCCGGCCATCGCGCTACACTGGCAGCCCGATTTGATGGACTTTTCAACAAGGAATCCGCGATGAAGAAACTGCTGTTGCTGTCCCTGTTCTCCGGCGTCGTACAGGCGGCGCCCGCCAATTACACGATCGACCCCAGTCATACTTTCCCCAGCTTCGAGGCCGATCACATGGGCATTTCTGTGTGGCGCGGCAAGATCAATACGAATAGCGGCACCGTGTTGCTGGACAAGGATGCCGGCTATGGCATCGTTGACATCAACATCGACCTGTCCAGCATCGTTTTTGGGCAGGACGCCTTGAACAAGTTGGCGCAGGGCTCCGATTTCTTTGATCTGGCCAAATTTCCGAAGACCAGCTACCGCGGCAAGCTGACGGCGTTCGCCAACGGCGCGCCAACCGAGTTAGTTGGCGAGCTGACCCTGCACGGCGTGACCAAACCGCTGACGCTAAAAATCGCCAAGTTCAAATGTATTCCGCATCCGATGCTGAAGCGCGAATTGTGCGGCGCCGATGCCTATGCGGTGTTCCAGCGTGACCAGTTCGGCTTGGGCGCCGGCAAGGATTACGGCTTCAATATGGACGTCAACTTGCGGATCCAGGTCGAAGCCGTCAAGAACGATTAAATCTCCAGCAGGTCGGGCCCGAAGACTTCGCGGTGCAGGCGCTGCACCGGGACCCCGGCGGCCAGCAATTGCTGCCATTGCGCGCGCATGAAACCGCTCGGGCCGCACAGGTAGACATTGGTGGCGTCGTGCGTCCATGCCGGCAGCTGCTGCACTTCCATCCGGCCCTGTTCATCCTCGTAGAAGGTCACCGTGCGCAGGTGCGGCATACGGGCCTGTGCTGCCGCCACGTCAGCGCGGTGGGCATGGTGATCGGCGTTGCGGGCGGCGTGGGCGAAGATCACCTCGCGCTGCGGATTGCTGCGGGCGATCTGGTTCAGCGTGGCAATCATCGGCGTGATGCCGACCCCGGCCGACAGTAGCACGATCGGTTGGGACGAGCTGGTATCGGGCGTGAAGTCGCCAAACGGATGGCTGACCTGCAGCACCGTGCCGGCCTGCACATGCTGGTGCAGCCAGTTCGATACTTGCCCGGCTGGCGTGGCGGCGCCCGCTGCTTCGCGCTTGACCGAGATGCGCAGCGTGCTGCCGTCTGGCGCATCGGACAGGCTGTACTGGCGCAACTGGCGCTGGCCGCCATCGAGCGTGACGGCCACGCTGACATACTGGCCCGGCTGGAACGGCGGCACCGGCTGGCCATCGGCCGGCTGCAGCGTAATGGCCAGCACGTCGGCGCCTTCTTGTTTCACTGATACCACAGTCATCGGCCGCGTTGCCCCGGCTTCGATGCCGGCTGCGGCGTACATCTGGCGCTCGGTATCGATCAGCAAATTCGCCAGCGAACCATAGGCTTCGGCCCAGGCGTCGAGCAGTGCCGGCGTCGCGGCCGCGCCCAGCACCTGCTGGATCGCGCCCAATAAATGGCGGCCGACGATGGGATAGTGCGCCGGTGTAATGCCGAGCGACACATGCTTGTGGACGATGCGGCTGACCACCGGACCGAGCGCGCCCGGGTTGTCGATATTCGCCGCATAGGCGAACACGGCGGCCGCGAGCGACTGCTGCTGCGCGCCATTGGCCTGGTTGCCCATGTTGAACAGATTGCTCAGTTCCGGGAATTCGGCAAACATATTCCGGTAAAACACGGTGGTGATGGCGACGCCATGTTGTTTCAGGACGGGGACGCTGGCGTCGATATAGGGACGGTGGAGGGCGGAGATCATCAGGTTCTTTCTTGCGTTCAAAAATGCCGGGACGGCGGGGTGCTGCCTCGGTTTTTGGCAGCGGATGCGCTATTGTACAGTAAGATGCATTCGAAATACATCTTTAAAATGTCGTCTAGGCAGTAGTGCTCAGGCCCTATAATCGCTTAGATTTTTTGAACGAACTCGAGCCGCCGCGCTACCCGCGCCAAGGCATTGACACAAGGAAAGCCTGTGAACCAAACGCTGGTCCAGAAATTGACTCGTACTAAGTCGGTCCAACATGCAGCAGAACCCGCCGAAGGCCATGGCAGTGCCGGTCTGAAGCGATCCATCGGATTATTCCCCCTTACCATGATTGGCGTTGGTGCCACCATCGGTACCGGCATTTTCTTTACGATGGTCGAAGCGGTGCCCAAGGCGGGACCGTCGGTGATCCTGTCGTTCCTGATGGCCGCCATCACGGCCGGCCTGACCGCGTTGTGCTATGCCGAGTTATCGTTCCGCATTCCCGCTTCCGGGTCGTCCTACTCGTTCGCCTACGCCACGGTCGGTGAATTCCTGGCCTTCATTATGGCGGCCTGTCTGCTGCTCGAATACGGACTGGCGGCCAGTGCCACCGCGATCGGCTGGTCGGATTACCTGAACAGTTTCCTGAACAATGCCTTTGGCTGGCATATTCCCGAGATGTTGCGCTCGCCGACCATTGTGTCGGGGCCGAATGGCATCGAAGTCCATGCCGGCAACATTAATCTGCCGCCGGTGCTGCTGGTGATCCTGTGCTGCACGCTGCTGATCCGCGGCACCAAGGAATCGGCCACCACCAATGCCATCATGGTGATGATCAAGCTGGCGATCCTGGTGTTTTTCGTGGCGATTGCGCTGCACGGCTTCGACATCAATAACTTCAAGCCGTTCTTCAGCCCGGACAATGGCGTGCACTACACCGGCATGGCCGGCGTGACGGCCGCAGCCGGCACGGTGTTCTTCTCCTTCATTGGCCTCGATACGGTGGCGACGGCAGGCGAGGAAGTCAGCAATCCCAAACGCAACGTGCCGATCGGCATTCTGGCCGCGCTCGGCGTGGTGACGGTGTTCTACCTGCTGGTCGCGGTGGCGGCACTGGGTGCGCAGCCGGCCTACAAATTTGCCGGTCAGGAAGCCGGTCTGGCCGTGATCCTGCAAAACGTCACGGGCAAGACCTGGCCGGCGCTGGTGCTGGCGGCCGGTGCCGTGATTTCCGTGTTCAGCGTGACGCTGGTGACGATTTATGGCCAGACCCGCATCCTGTACGCGATCTCGCGTGATGGCCTGATTTCGCCCGCGTTCCAGTCCGTCAATCCGCGCACCGCGTCGCCGGTGACGAACACGCTGATCGTCTGTATCGTGGTGGGGCTGGTGGCCGGTTTTGTCGATGCGACCTTCCTGTGGGATATGGTCTCGATGGGCACGCTGACCGCCTTCATCGTCGTGTCGCTGGCGGTGCCAGTGCTGCGCAAGAAGGAAAATGGTACCGGCACCAAGGGCTTCCGCGTGCCGTTTGGCCCTTACGTGGTGCCGGGCCTGAGTATTCTGGCCTGCCTGTACCTGATGTGGGGACTGTCGCGCACGACATATACGATATTCATCATCTGGATGACGCTCGCCGTGGTGACGTATTTCGGTTATGGTTTGCGCCATTCCAAGTTGAACCGCGCGGCGTAACTGGCGCGGGCGCCAAAAAAACCCGGCAACGCCGGTAATGCCGTTCAGTTAAGGCGCAGTTCCGCCGGCAAACCCCACCGACCGAAAGCTGGGGTCAGACCCGCCGGGTCTGACCCCAGATCTTGCCTTGGGGTGAAAGCGCACCCTACGGCACTTTAAAAAAAATCCAAAAAAAACCCGGCAACGCCGGGTTTTTTTTCGCGCAGGACGCTTATTCCTTGTCGCTGCTGGTTGGCTTGCCACCCAGGTACAGGCGCAGAACCAGACCAGACAGGGCGATGGCGGCAGGCAGGTTTTCGATGATGGTCAGCATGATAGATTCTCCAGTAAGTTGAGTGATTAGCCGCGCGACGCCATGAAGCGCAGTTCGGCCGACAGGTTGGGCGAGTGACGCTCGTAGTCGTCGGCCAGCCGGGTCAGCAGGCTGCGCGATTCTTCCAGGCTGCATTGCTCCACCACGGCGGCCTGGCGTGGCTGGACGGCGAACAGGGCTTGCAGCAGCGCGCGGGCAGCCGCGATGACGTTGCTGGTGTAGCTGGTGCTGTTGTAATCGTGGTAGCTCAGGGTGTGGTTCGATGCGCTCATGGGGTCACTCCGTGTGTTGGTTCGTTTGTTGCAGTGCAGTATGCGGGAGTTTCAGTAATAAATAAACTTTCAATTTGTGATAAGTGCCATAAAAAAACCATATAACTTAATTTCTGCGCCGGTGGTGCGGCGGCATCGGGTTATGATTGCCATATAACTAGCAATAAAAAAGGGGGAGGGGATGTCCCTGCGTGTCAAACTGATGCTGGCCATGTTGCTGAGCGGATTGTCAGCGGTGGCCCTGGTGGGGGGGATTGCCTACGTTGGCGTCATCAGCAAGGTCGATGCGATTCGCCGTCAGCAGGCGGCCGAGCATTTTTACAGCAATATGAGCGCTTATTTGCAGCGCTACGGTAGTTGGGACGCCGCCAATCAGGCCGAACGCTTTGATGTGTTCGTGCGCCGCAACGCGAGCAGCGCGGCCCAGACCGGGACCGGAATCGCGCCGCTGCCAGCGGATGACGGGCCTGCGTCGCGCCCCGGCCGCCCCGATGGCGCCGCCGGCCAGCGGCCGCCGCCAGAGGACATGCCGGGCCAGCGGCTGCCACCGGAGGAGGGCACGGGCCAGCCGCCGCTGCCGCTCGGGGAGGAGCGCGGCGAAACACCGTTCCGTTTCATCGTGGCCGACGCCGACTTCCGCGTGCTGCTGGGGGCCGGCCGGTATCGCCGTGGCGAACCGGTACCCGCTGCGGCACGCGTCAAGATGCAGGCGATCTCTGCCGATGGCCGGGTGCTGGCCTATGTATCGTCCGACGGGGTGCAGACACCGAACAAGCAGGAGCGTCAATATCTGGCGGCGACGCGCGAGGCGTTGCTGGTCGGCGTCGCCGCTGCCGCCGTTCTTTCGCTGGTGCTGGGGGTCGCGCTCGCTCAGGGCTTGAGCCTGACGCTGAGCCGTCTGACGCAGGCGGTGCGGGCCATGCACGGCGGCGCCTTGCGGCAGCGGGTGCCGGTGCAGGGCAAGGATGAAATCGCGACCCTGGCGATGGCCTTCAACGACATGAGCGAGCAGCTGGCGCGCGGCCATGAAGCGCTGCAGCAGTCGCACCAGACCATCCAGGAGCAGGCCGAGCAGCTGCGCGAACTGAGCGTGCGCGACGGGCTGACCAATTTGTACAACCGGCGGCATTTCGATGAGCAGGCCAGTTTCCTGTTCAATCAGGCGCTGCGGCACCAGCGGCCGCTCAGTCTGGCGATGGGCGATATCGATTTTTTCAAGCGCATCAACGACCAGTTCGGTCATGCGACCGGCGATGCGGTGTTGCGCCAGGTGGCGGAGATCCTGCGCCACCATGTGCGCCGCAGCGATCTGGTGGCGCGCTACGGCGGCGAGGAGTTTGTCATCGCGCTGCCCGAGACGGCGTTACCGCAGGCGGTCGCGCTGTGCGAAAAACTGCGCCAGCTGATCGAGCGCTTCCCGTGGCAGCAGCTCCATGCTGATCTGGCGGTGACGATCAGCATGGGGGTATCGGCTGAGGTGGAAACCGGCAGCCCGCAAGCCATGCTGCGCCTGGCCGATGCGCAGCTTTACCGTGCCAAACAAAGCGGGCGCAACCGGGTCTGCTGCCGCGCCGACTAAGGCGTACGCCGCTCCAGCCAGCGGCCGCCGAACATCACGGTGGCCAGTGCGGCGACGATCAGGGCGATGCCGGCCCACTGCCAGCCATTGATGGTGTCGCCCAGCAGCAGCATGCCGGCGCTGATGCCGACCACCGGCACCCCGAGACTGAACGGGGCGACCCGGTTGACCGGATGCCGCTTCAGCAGCCGGGTCCAGAGTGCGTAGCCGAGGATGGTCGCCATCCAGCCCAGATAAGCCAGCGCGGCCCACGCGGCGAAGGGGGCCTGCAGCCAGTGCCAGCGTGTGGCTGGGTCATCAAACGCCAGCGACAGGCCGATGAAGGGCAGGATGGGCACCAGGCTGCACCACACCATGAAACTGATCACGTCGAACTGCGGCGTGGCCTGCTGGGCCCGCCGCACGACGATGTTGGACGCGGCCCACATGGCGGCCGCCGCCAGACACAGCACGAAACCACCCAGCGTGGTGGCGCCGCCCAGACTGGCCGCTGCCGGTGCCAGATAGTTGACGCCGAAGCAGGCCAGTCCCAGCGCCGCCAGCAGCAGGCCGCCTTGCAGCGCCCGGCTGACGCGTTCGCCCAGCAGCACGACACTGAAGAAGGCCGTGAAGAACACCTGGGTTTGCAGGATCACCGAGGCCAGCGCGGCCGACATGCCGATCTTCAGGCTGAGGAACAGCAGGCCGAATTGGCCGACACCCTGACACAGGCCATAGGCGATGATCCACTTGACCGGTAGTTGCGGCGGCCGCACGATCAGGATCAGCGGCAGCACGGCGAACAGGTAGCGGCCGGCCCCCATCTGAAACGGGGTCAGGTCGCGCAGGCCGATTTTCATGGCGACGAAATTGGTGCCCCAGATCAGGATGACGAGCAGCGCGGACAGCAGGTCGCGGCCGCTGAGGGAAGTGGAGTGTGGCATGCGGCCCATGGTAGCAGGAAAGCCGCAGCCCGGCCGGCGCAGCGTTACGGCGCCGTCACATCGCGCACGATGGCCGCGCTGTGCACGGTGATCATGTTGGCGTCGGCCTGCAGCAGCCGGATGCGGCGCTGTACCAGTGGCCAGCCCGACCACGGCACCGCCTGCAGGTCCGGGGCTGGCCCCGGCACTGTCGGGGGCTGCGGCCGGACCGGATGGCCATGCTGGGCCAGCGCCTGCATCAGGATGCTGCACACCGCATCATGGCTGTGGCGCAGCATCGCATTGACGGCTTCGGTCGGCAGCTCCTGCACATGGCGCCGCAGGATCGCGCGCAGCGCCGCTACGTGCGCCACCAGCAGGTAGTTCTGCACCACAAACAGGTTGATGTCCTCCACCGCGCGCTGCATGCGGGCCGGCTCGTCCAGCATGCGCACCTGCGCCGAGCTGAGTGCGGCCAGGCTGTCCATCAGCCGCTTGCGTTCGATGCGGTAGGCAAAATCGTCCTTGCCCTTGCCCTGCAACAGGTCGAAGCTGGCCTGCATATAGCGCAGGTTGACGGCCAGCACCTGATGGATCAGGCGCGGCAGCGTTTGATATTCCCAGTTGGCCAGCACGAAGCTGAACGCGGTCGCCACTGCGGCACCGATGAAGGTGTCGACCAGACGTTCCATGATCAGGTCCTGATTGCCCGGTGCGATCAGGTGCATCTGCAGCAGGATCATGATGCTGACGGCGATCGCCGCATAGCGGTAGCGCAGGTAGATGAAGGTCGGCGTGGCCACCGTGGACAGGATCAGGATACCGAGGATGACGGCCGGGTAATTCAGGTACTTGATGATCAGCGCCGTGATCACGCAGCCAATGATGGTGCCGATGATGCGGTCGCTGCGGCGCTGGCGCGTCATGCTGAAGCTGGGCTTCAGGATGATCACGATGGTCAGCACGATCCAGTAGCTGTGCGCCGCATACGGCAGCCAGCTGGCCACGGCCAGCCCGGCCGTGATGGCCATCGCCACCCGCAGCGAAAAGCGGAAGATCGGCGAGTCCCAGCGCAGGTGCGACAAGATCATGCGCAGCTCATACTTCTGCTGCGACAGGAACGGTCCCATGTCGGCGTCGATCCAGAACGGCGTGCTGTCGTAGGCGCGCTGGCTGGCCTGATGCAGTTCACCGATCATCTGGTAGATGGCGCGGATCTTGTTGCGCTGGGCGCGCAGCACGGCCAGCGCTTCCTGCGCCGGCTTGCCCTCCTCGACGCTGCGCTGCAGGCGCGTCAGCTCGGCCTCGATGGCGGCGAATTCCGTCTCGTAGCTGATCTGCTGCCACGAGGCGCGCTTGCGCGTGATCGCATAGGCCACCGACTCGATATCGCGGGCCGCCTTGTAGGCCAGGTCGTGCAGCGTTTGCAGCACCGGCGAATCGGCCAGATGCAGACGCAGCTGGGCGTAGTCGGTGTGGGTCGACAGGATCAGCTCGTACAGGTCCAACATGCAGACGTGCACCTGCACCACGATCGCATCCTTGGCGTTCTGGTGGCTGCGCAGGATCAGGTCGCGCGAGGCTTGCTGGCGGTCGGCCAGCAGGCTTTGATGGCGCACCAGCTTGTTGAACTGCTCGCTCAGGTTGTAGCGGGTGTCGTAGAAGTCGGCCTTGATGTCGATGTAGGCGGCCAGTTCGAACAGCGCTTCGGCCAGCACCTGCTGCTTGATGCGGTGCCGCAGCAGCCATGAAACCCCCATCGCATAGGCCAGATAGGCCAGCGCGCCGAGCGTGAACAGGCCGGTGTGGATGAACGATTCGCGCGCCGTCAGGTCATGCTCCATCGACATGGTCATGATGAACAGCGTGGCCAGTTGCAGCGGCATCGACTTCTTGCCATACACCACCATCATGCAGGCCAGGAAGCTGATCGCGACCAGCATCACCAGCAGCAGCCAGTGCAGCGGCGCACACAGGCTGATCAGCAAGGTCACGGCACTGCATAGCAGCACCGAGGCGCTCATCTCGTTGAACTTGTGGCGCAGCGGACTGGGCATGTCCATCAGCGCCGTGCACAGCGCGCCGATGCAGACCATCATCGCGGTCGCCAGATCGGCGAACTGCAGGGTGATCAGCGTCACGCCGACCAGTCCCGCAGCAAAGCGTAGTCCGAGGTAGAAGTAATGGCTATAGAAGAAGGTCCGCAGGTTGAGTGCGTAATGCATCTCAGATCACGGCCAGTACCGGGTAGCGGCGCCACTCCGGTTCGGCATGGCGCTGACCGTGCTCGAAGATGAAGCCGAGCACCTTGTCCTGCTGGTCCTGCAGTTCGGGATGGGCGGCCTGCCAGGCGGTGAAGCTGGCACGCAGCGCCGGTTCGGTCTCCAGCATCTCTAGCGCCAGGTCCTCAAACACGTAGTCGGAGAACGCTTCTTTCTTTTCCAGCACGCTGTTGAAGAAGCCCCAGCGGAAGAAGCTGTCGTGCGCCAGCGGTTCCAGCGTCTCGACCGCGTAGCGGGCGTGGGGCTGATTGAGCGGGATGAAGTAGTCGCCCGGCTGCACGGTGAAGCTGCCACGGCGCGTTTCCAGCTGCACCTCGTCATGGTACAGATGGCCTTCGTAGGCGCCCGGCCGCGAGCGCACGGCGGCGATGTGGTAGTACTGTGCTTCAATGGCGGAGGCTTCAGTGAAGGCGGCCATTTCGACGCCGTTCCATTGCAGCCGTTCGATCACTTCGCGCCATGCCTGCGGCACGATATAGCCTTTCGGGGCCGGCACCACGGCGTCCGGCAGGAAGCGGTTGTAGTAGGGGATATCCTGTTCCCATGGCGCGCTGCGGTCGTAGGACAGGCGCTGATAGTTGCCCAGCTTGCTAGGCGTGTAGCGTGCTGCGTAGCCCTTGAAGCGGAACGTCGACGGGTTGGCCTCATCCATCTTCCAGCTGACGGTCCACTCGGTGGCGGCGGCGGCCTGCTGGCGCGCCTCGGCCCGCAGGCGCTGGATCTCGGCGCCGTGGGTCACGGTGAACGCCATGGTCACGTCGAGCAGCGCGCGCATCGAGTCGTAGCGGTCCTTGAATGGCTTCAGCATGTGGGTTTCAGGCATGAAGCCGATCACATGGTGCAGGGCGGCGAAGCCGGTCGAAAAGCGCGGCACTTCGAGGAATTCGGCGATGCCGTGGTCGGGGCTGTCCTGCACCGGGTTGACGTAGGGGCAGGTCGGCCAGCCGCGTGCGTCCATCGCGGCGTAGATCGCCGGCAGCATGGTGCTGCGCAGGAAGGGGCCGAGACCGTAGCCCAGCTTGTCGGCCTGGGTGTGGATCAGCGTCATCGTGTACGGGTAGTCGGCGCCGTTCGACGTATGGGTATCGACCATCACGTCCGGGTCCCAGCTGGTCAGCAGCATATTGAACATTTTGGCGTTCAGGGTGTCGCACTTGATGAAGTCGCGGTTCAGGTCGAGGTGGCGGCTGTTGCCGCGGAAGCCGAACTGCTCCGGGCCGTCCTGATTGACGCGCGAGGTGTTGGCGCGGTTCAGCGCGCCATCGACGTTGTACAGCGGGACGAACAGCAGCACCATGGTGCCCAGCGCGGCCAGCCGTTCCGGCTCGAAGCACAGGTCGCGCACCAGCGCCATGCAGGCATCGACGCCTTCGGGTTCGCCGGGGTGGATGCCGTTGTTGTTGAAGAACACGGTGCGTCCTTCGCGCTTGATCTGTTCGCGGTCGAACACGCCGTCCGGGCTGACCACGCCGGCATGCACGGGGATGCCGCCGTCGGACACGCCGATCTGTTCAAAACGCAGCACGTGTGGGAAGCGCTGGGCCAGCTCCTGGTAGAAAGCGATGCATTCGGTCCACAGGGTGGTCTGGTTTTGATTGCCTTGTTCGTAAGGCGTCGGCATGACTGGGTGCATGGTAGTCTGGATCTCAGAGTGCGATGGGAGGGAGTGCGCGCCGGATAGGCAGGCTTTCTGGGGACGAATTGTATCATTCGTGCCCGCTTTTTGAGCGCTTGCAGCGGCCTTGTGCCAGTTCAACTGGCGGGTAGCGGGGCCGTGCTATCACTGCCATTCGTGGTTTTTCGCGGAGGCGGCGATGCATAAGCGATATGGATGGCGGGCGCTCGGGGTGGTGCTGTTGCTGGCGCTGGGATGCAAGCTGGGGGTGGCGCAGATCGGACCGCGCTATGTGCTGGAGTTGCCGGTGCCGCGCGCCGCAGCCGGGCCGCCGGCGCTGGCGCCGGGGCGCTTGCAGTTGCTGCCGCAAGGGCTGGCGCTGCTGGAGTTTCAGGGCGTGCGGCTGTTGATGGTGGCGGCCGATGCCGAAGGCTTCCGCAGCGACGCGGTCCCGGATTGGCCGGCGGTCGACCTGTTGCTGGTGACGCCGGCCCGCGCCGGCCGCTACGCCGGGCTGGCACCGCTGGCGCAGTTGGGCAAGTTGCCGGTGATCGTGGCCGAGAGCCTGCCGGGGCAGTCGGCCGCGTTGCTGCCGGCCAGCAGCAACGCGCTGTTTCATCCGATGCAGACCTGGGATGCCTTGCACCTGCGCAAGGGCAAGACGCGCGTATGGGTGACCGCCATGGCGGGGCGACCCGGCGCGGCCGGGGTCGGCGGTTTCTTGCTGGAATTGGGTAACAACCATGCTAGTTACCGCTTGTATCTGGGGTGCGAGGCGCTCGCAGTGGACGAGAGTGCTACGCTGGCGCAGCGCCTGCCGGGCGCCGACCTGGCACTGTTGCCGGGTGAGGGAGCGCCGCAGTTGCTGGCCTTGCGGCGCGGCGCGGCGGGGGGGCCGGCCGCCGTCAGGCCCGAGGATGGCGGCGCCGTGCTGCTGGCGCCGCGCCGACGCTGAATCGGGCGCAACGGCGGGGCGGGCTTATTTCGCGTGCAGCGCGACCCAGGCCGCGTAGGCCTCGGCAAATTTGCTGAGGAATTGCTTGCTGGCGTCGTTATTCAGCTTGCCGTCCGCATCGAGGATGCTGGCGGCATGGCCGATATAGGCTTCCGGTTGCTGCAGCAGCGGCACGTCGAGGAATACCATCGACTGGCGCAGCGCATGGTTGGCGCCGAAGCCACCCAGCGCGCCCGGCGAAATGCTGATCACGGCGCCCGGCTTGCCGCTCCAGACGCTGCTGCCATACGGGCGCGAGCCGACGTCGAGGGCGTTCTTGATGGCGGCTGGCACCGAGCGGTTGTACTCGGGCGTCAGGAACAGCACGCCGTCGGCTTCCTGCACGCGCTGGCGGAACTGGGTCCACGCTTGCGGCGCGATGGCGCCGTTTTCTTCCAGATCCTGGTTGTACAGCGCCAGTTCACCGATTTCGACGATCTCGCAGTGCAGCGAGGGCGGCGCCAGCGCGATCAGTTCGAGGGCGATCTGGCGGGTCAGCGATGCTTTGCGCAGGCTGCCGATGATGACAGCGATCTTCTTGACGGACATGAGAACTCCTGGGAAGGGTTGAACGGACACTACAGGAATCATAATGTAACCGATCCGGCGGCTGGCTGGCGCGGTTATGCGCGGCGAAAAAAAACCTGCATCGCTGCAGGTTGGTGGGGGGCGCAGATCCGAATGCCGTTCAGTCAAGGCGCAGATCGGCTGGCAAACCCCACCGGCGTAACCCTGGGGTCAGACCCGCCGGGTCTGACCCCAGCTTTGCGTCGGGGGGGGGGCTTATTCGCTCTTGATCGCTTCGACCTGAATCGCCAGCCGCACTTCCGGCGCAAAGGCCGGGATAGCATAGTTCAGGCCAAAATCGGTGCGCTTGAATTCGGCCACTGCATTGGCGCCGCACACCTCGCGCTTGTAGCGCGGGTGCATGATGCAATTGAAACGGTCGACCTTCAGTGCCACCGGCTTGGTCACGCCCAGCATGGTCAGTTCGCCTTGTACGCCAACCAGCTTGTCGCCCTCGAACTGGAACGACTTGCTCTTGTAGCTCATGGTCGGGAATTTCTCGACGTTGAACATGTCCGCGCCCCGGGCGTGGCTGTTCATCTTGTCCATGCCGAAGTCGACCGAGGCGGCCTCGATCACGATGTCCAGCGTTCCCGTCTTGGCCGCGCGGTCCATCGTGATGGTGCCGCTGGTCTTTTCAAACTTGCCGCGCCATAGCGACAAGCCCATGTGGTCGGCCTCGAAACTGGGGTAGGTGTGGCCAGGATCGATGGTGTAGGTGGCGGCAATGGCCGAGCTGGCGGTAGCGGCCAGCAAGGTGGCGATCAGGAACTGCAGTTTCATCGTGTCTCCTCAGGGTGCGACGATTATTGACCGACGACGTGGAATTTGATGGTCACTTCATCGGCGACCATGCCGGTATCTTTCCACTCGCCTTCGCCGATATTGTAGGCCAAGCGCTTGATCGGCACCGCGCCGTCAAAAATCTGCTTGCCGCCTTCGGCCTTGACGGTCAGCGGGAAGGTCACATCGGTGCTCTTGCCCTTGATGGTCAGCTTGCCGGTGACGGTCAGCTTGCCGGGACCGGCGGCCTTGATGGCGCTGGAGACAAAGGTGGCTTTCGGGAACTGGGCCGCGTTGAACCATTCTTTTTTGGCGACTTCCTTGTTCATGTCGGCATCACCAACGTCGAGGCTGGCCGTTTCCACGTCCACCGTGGCCTTGGCCGCATCCGGCTTGGCGGCGTCGTAGTCGATGGCGATCACGTATTTCTTGAACTTGGCTTCGACCGGGACGTTCATTTGCTTGAACACGGCCGATACCGTGCTCTTGGCCGGGTCGGTTTTCAGGGCGGCGGCGCTGGCGGCCAGGGTCAGGCCCAGCAGTGAGAGGAAGACAGCTTTTTTCATGTGAGACTCCTGTGACGGGTAGAGGTGGGGAGCAACGAGCAGACGATCAAGCGCCGGGCAGCATGCGTTTCAGCACGTCGTCACGGTCGATGAAATGGTGTTTCAGGGCGGCGGCGATGTGCATGCTGACGATGGCCGCCATCACCATATTGAGCCAGTAATGGACTTCCTTCAGCACCGGTTTCCATTCCGGATTCGGGTCGATGATGGCTGGCAGCGGAATCAGGCCCAGGTAAACCACCGGCACGCCGGCCGCATACGAGTACAGATAGCCGGTTACCGGCACCGCGAAGATCAGGAAGTACAGCAGGTAATGGACAGCATCGGCGATGCGGTGCTGGATCGCCGGCATGCCGGCGATCGGTGGCGGCGGCTGGTTGGCGCGGCGCCACAGCACGCGCAGCACGGCCACTAGCAGCACCGTGACGCCCAGCCATTTATGCCAGGAATAGTATTTCAGCTTGGTCGGCGTGATGCCGTGGATGTCGGTCATCACCAGCCCAAGGAAGAAGGCGGCAATGATCAGCAGCGCGGTCAGCCAGTGCAGCAGCATGGCGGGTTTGGTATAGCGTTGCATGGTAGTTCTCCAGAAAATAGTACGTGTTAGGACTAATATACCAAAGAATTTCAAACCGTGCTGACGGCCCCTGCTTTTGGGGGAGATCTGATAAAAAAAGCCCTCGCGGCGGACCGGGAGGGCTTTGGGGGGCTTAGATCGCCTTCGCCAGTTCGGTGGCGATGCCGATGTAGTTGCCGGGGGTCATGGCCAGCAGCAGGTCTTTGGCGTCCTGCGGGATCGCCAGCCCGGTGATGAAGTCGCGCAGCGCGTCTTTCGAGATACCTTTGCCGCGGGTCAGCTCTTTCAGCTGCTCGTACGGGTTTTCGATGCCGTAACGGCGCATCACGGTCTGCACCGGCTCGGCCAGCACTTCCCAGTTGGCGTCGAGGTCGGCCGCCAGACGGGCGTGGTTGACTTCCAGCTTGTTCAGGCCGCGCAGGCAGCTGTCATACGCCAGCAAGGTGTAGCCGAGGCCGACGCCGATGTTGCGCAGCACGGTCGAGTCGGTCAGGTCGCGCTGCATGCGCGATACCGGCAGTTTTTCGGACAGGTGCTTGAGCACGGCGTTCGCCAGACCCAGGTTGCCTTCCGAGTTTTCGAAGTCGATCGGGTTGACCTTGTG
>JBGSBQ010000019.1:0-17680 GCA_041730475.1 Sphingomonadaceae bacterium | reverse complement strand
ACCGCGAACTTCCGCGAAGGTCTGAACGTGTTGCAGTACTTCATTTCGACCCACGGCGCGCGTAAAGGTCTGGCCGATACGGCACTGAAAACGGCAAACTCGGGTTACCTGACGCGTCGTCTGGTCGACGTGACCCAGGATCTGGTCGTGATTGAAGATGATTGCGGCACCACCAACGGCACGCTGATGAAGGCGATGGTCGAAGGCGGTGAAGTGATCGAAGCACTGCGCGACCGTATCCTTGGCCGCGTGGCAGTCAACGACGTGGTCAATCCGGAAACTCAGGAAACGCTGTACGAAGCCGGTTCGCTGATGGACGAAGACATGGTCGAAGAGATCGAACGTCTGTCGATCGACGAAGTCAAAGTCCGTACCCCGCTGACCTGCGACACCCGATTCGGTCTGTGCGCCAAGTGCTATGGCCGCGATCTGGGCCGTGGCATGCTGGTCAACTCCGGCGAAGCCGTCGGTGTGGTGGCAGCGCAGTCGATTGGTGAGCCAGGTACCCAGCTGACCATGCGTACCTTCCACATCGGTGGTGCGGCATCGCGTGCAGCAGTGGCCTCGTCGGTGGAAGCGAAGTCGAACGGTACCATCCGTTTCACCTCGACCATGCGTTACGTCACCAACGGCAAGGGCGCGCAAATCGTCATTTCGCGTTCCGGCGAAGTGCTGATTACCGATGACCACGGCCGTGAGCGTGAGCGTCACAAGGTGCCATACGGCGCCACCCTGATCGTCAAGGATGGTCTGGTCATCAAGGCCGGTACTGCCCTGGCAACCTGGGATCCGCTGACCCGTCCGATCATTACCGAGTACGCCGGTGTGGTGCGTTTCGAGAACGTCGAAGAAGGCGTGACCGTAGCCCGTCAGGTGGACGAAGTGACCGGTCTGTCGACGCTGGTGGTGATCGATGCCAAGCGTCGCGGTTCGCTGACCAAGACCATGCGTCCGCAAGTGAAACTGCTGAACGATGCCAATGAAGAAGTCAAGATCGCCGGTACCGAACACTCGGTAGCGATCGGCTTCCAGGTCGGCGCGCTGATCATGGTGAAAGACGGCCAGTCGGTATCGGTGGGTGAAGTGCTGGCACGTATCCCGACCGAATCGCAGAAGACCCGCGATATTACCGGTGGTCTGCCACGGGTTGCCGAGCTGTTCTAAGCGCGTTCGCAAAATGACGCCGGTATGCTGGCGGAAGTGACTGGTACTGTCGCCTTCGGTAAAGAAACCAAAGGTAAACAGCGTCTGGAAATTACCGACATGGACGGTAATAAGCACGAGTTCCTGATTACCAAGGATAAACAAGTGCTGGTCCACGACGGTCAGGTGGTGAATAAAGGTGAAATGATTGTTGACGGCCCAGCCGATCCACAAGACATTCTGCGCCTGCTGGGTATTGAAGCGCTGGCCCGTTATATCGTTGACGAAGTGCAGGACGTGTACCGTCTGCAAGGCGTGAAGATTAACGACAAGCACATCGAAGTGATTGTGCGTCAGATGCTGCGTCGCGTGCAGATCGTGAATGCCGGCGATACCAACTATATCGTTGGTGAGCAGGTTGAGCGTTCGGAACTGCTGGACGAAAATGATCGCGTCACGGCCGAGAATAAGATCCCGGCGACGTACGAAAACGTCTTGCTGGGTATTACCAAGGCTTCGCTGTCGACCGATTCGTTTATCTCGGCCGCATCGTTCCAGGAAACTACCCGCGTGCTGACCGAAGCGGCGATTATGGGCAAACGCGATGGTCTGCGTGGCTTGAAAGAAAACGTCATCGTTGGTCGTCTGATTCCAGGCGGCACCGGTCTGGCATTCCACCGCGCACGCAAAGAAAAAGAAGCGTGGGAAGTGGAAGAGCGTCAGGCACTGTTGCAGGCTGAAAAAGCCGCAATGTCCGGCGCCGATGTGGAAGCGGTGGAAACCGTGGCACCACATAGCGACGAAGCGTAATCTTCAATACTGCGTCAGCAACAAAACGGCACCTTCGGGTGCCGTTTTTTTATGTGCTGGCGTATCTGCCCGGCCCCGGCGGCCCGGTGCGAATTCAGGACGTAGTACTTTTATCATGCTTGTTTTCAGCATCTTCGTGCTAAGATTTGGCCCATGATCGCCCAAGCCCTTTTCACCCCTGCCCAGCAAAAACTGCTGGGCTTGCTATTTGTCCGCGTCAACCAGGGCTTCCACCTGAACGAGATCATGCGTTTGACCGGACTGGGCAGCGCATCGGCCCAGCGTGAACTGAAACGCTTGCATGAGTCCGGCGTGATCGTGTCCGAACGCATCGGCAATGTGCGCCGTTTCCGGCCCAATAAAGATTGCATCGTGTATTCGGAACTGGCCAATCTGGTCAAAAAAACCTTTGGTCTGGTCAGCGTGCTGAATTCGGCGCTGGCGCCTTTGCAGGATGTGCTGAGTGTCGCCTTTGTGTATGGCGCGACCGCCAAAGAACACGAAAACATCGACACCAATGTGGAATTGCTGCTGATCGGTGATAACACCAGTTATGGTGAATTATTATCGCGACTGCCAGTGGCGGAACGTATTTTGCGCCGCAAGATCAATCCGAATCTGTATTCGGTGCCCGATTTTAAGCGGCGGCTGCGCGAACAACAGCCATTTATTCTGCAGGTATTGCGCGAGCAGAAAATCTTTGTATTGGGCGATGAAACCGATCTGGATAAGCTGAACAAGGAATAAACCTGCAGAACGGAGACCGCGATGGACTATCAAACCTTCAAAGAATTCTATCCGTTTTATCTGAGCCAGCATGCTAATCCGATCTGCCGGCGTTTGCATTTCACCGGATCGAGTCTGGTGCTGTCCTTATTATTCTATGTGCTGATATATCGCCAGTGGGCGCTGCTCGGATTAATTCCGGTAGTCGGCTATGGCTTCGCATGGATCGGCCATTTCTATTTCGAGCATAATCGCCCGGCCACCTTCCGTTATCCGTGGTTTAGCCTGCTGGGTGACTGGGTCATGTTTCGCGATATGCTGACCGGTCGCATACGCTGGTAATCAGTCGGGAAATAGCAGCGCGAAGCGGGTATATTCACCGGCCCGCGATTCACAGCGGATGCTGCCACCGAACGAGGTGAGTACGCGCTGGCAGAAGGCCAGTCCCATGCCGGTGCCGCCACCGCTGTGGCGGGTGCTGTAGAACGGTTCAAATACGTGCGGCAACACATCGTCCGGGATGCCGCTGCCGGTGTCGGTGACCAGCAACTGACGTGGCCGCTGGCGGCCCGTGAAGCTGATCTCAACGTCGCCGCGCCCGGCCTGCTGAATCGCGCACAGGGCATTCTTGAACAGGTTGTACAGCACGTATACCAGCAGCATATCCGAGCCGAAGAAGGTGAAATCGTCGCCGTCGCGCACCGTGACGCGGGCGCGCATCGCGGGCTCAAACGGGAAACAGGCGAGTGCTTCGTCGACACATTTCTTAATGGAATGATTGTCGAATTCTTCACTGGCTAGCGGCCCGGCCCGGGCCGACGTCAGCATCATCTCGACGATGAAATTCGAGCGCCGGATTTCGGTCTCCATCTGCGTGCCCAGCGTGGCCAGATAGCTCAGCTGCTGCGCGTTCAGGGGAACGGCGCGCGCGCCCTGCGCCTGCTGATAGCCGGCCAGTAATTCCGGCATGCAACGCGCCAGCAGGCGCGACTGGTTGCGCAGCGTGCCCAGCGGCGTGCGCATCTCGTGCGCGATGCTGGCCGCCACTTCCAGTGGGTCGGCCAGCAAGTTATGCCGCACCATGGCCTGCGCCACCAGTCCCAGGCTGATGGCGATGCACAGCACGCCAGGCGGATAAAACTCCAACCCGTAATTGCACAGGTAATCGACGGCGGCGATGAAATAGATCAGCATGCTGACCAGACAATAGCCGAGCCGGGTTTTTTCGGTCGACAGTGCCACCTGGCGTCGCCGGTACAGCAGATACAGGGCGCGGCTCACCACCAGCGCCGTTTGCAGCAGGTGTAGCGGGTGCAGCCAGCCTGCTTTCGGGTAGTAGCCAAAAAAATAGTGATACAGGCCGTCGATGATCCAGTTGGTACTCACTAGCAAGATCGCCAGGCCGCTGGCCAGCAGGTAGGACGCCGCCACCCGCGGCAACTCGGCGCGGCTGGCCGTCAGTTCGCTGATGAAATGGTAAAGCGTGGTTGGCAGGAACAGGATCAGCAGGTAGCCCAACAGCGATAGCCGCTGAGCCAGCAGCACCGCGTCGACCTGGAACAGCACGGCCCACGTGAACTGCCAGCAAAAGGTGGTCATGCATAGCAGGAAGAAACTCAGGCTGATCCGCCCACGGCCGCGCGAATACAGCACGTACAGGCCGTACACCAGAAACAGCAGGGACACGATGGCAGGCAGGATGGAATACATGTGCGCAGCGCTATCAGCAGAATGTCTTTTTTATAAGGTGCGCACATCTTAGCAAGGAGCACTGGCCCGTTGGTGTATAGGACAAAATTATCGACCGATCCTTTGCGCTACATCAATCATTGGCGACGGGAAGGCCATTGAAGTCAGTGCAGCCCGAACTTCTCGGGCCGTCCACTACTCAAGGAGCTTTCCATGCCATTCGATACCAATGCCGCAGCCCCAGCCGGTCTGACCTTCCACCACACGCTGACGATCTATCTGAAAGACAGCAATGCCTATGGCAATACCTACTTCGCCCGCTATTTTGAATGGCAGGGTATTTGTCGTGAAAAGTGGTTTGTTGACTGCATTGCGCCCGATCTGCTGCAGCAGCAAGGCGTATTCATTACCCGCCACGCGCAGCAGGATTATCTGCAGGAGACCTTCCCGTTCCAGCAGATTCGCTGCGAGATGAATACGTATGATGTACGGAAGTGTTCATTCTGGCTGGAGTTCCGGTTTTATGAAGGAACGCGGCAGGTGGCGGCGGGGCGCCAGCAAATTGTGTTCGCCAATCACCAGAAACAGATCACGGCCTTGCCGGCCGTGGAATTAGCGCGGATTGCGCGCTATCATCGCGCGCTGATCCGCGCCTAAGCAAGCAGGGCCCGCGCCGCGCAAGCGCCGCGGGCCTTGGTGCTTATTGCTGCTCGGCGATCCAGCGATCGACCTTGGCTTCCAGCAGGGCCAGCGGCAGCGTGCCATCGCCCAGCACCACGGCGTGGAACTGGGTCAGGCTGAACTTGTCGCCCAGCGCAGCGGCGGCCCGCTGGCGCAGTTCGACGATTTTCAGCGCACCGATCTTGTAACCCAGTGCCTGGCCCGGCCAGGCCATATAGCGCTCGGTCTCGCTCTTGGCGACTTCATCGTAGCCGAGCGTATCGTGCATGTACTGGATGCTTTGCTCACGGCTCCAGCCCAGCGCATGCATGCCGGTATCGACCACCAGCCGGGTCGCGCGCAGCAGCTCATCGTTCAGGTGGCCGAAATACTGGGCCGGGTCCTCGAACAGCCCCATCTCCTTGCCCAGCGTTTCCGCATACAGCGCCCAGCCCTCGATATACGCGTTATTCCCGCCAAATTTGCGGAAGTTCGGCAGGTTCAGCTCCTGCATCAGGGCGATCTGGAAGTGGTGGCCGGGTTTGCCCTCGTGCAGGAACAAGGTCGTCATGCCGGTACTACCGTACTTGGCCGGATCGTTGACGACCGACCAGAACACGCCCGGACGCGAACCGTCGCCGGCCGGAGCCGTGTAATGGTCGGACGCGGTGGCGCGGCTCAGTTCCGGCTCCAAACGCAGGTCCAGCTTGGCCTTCGGCATCAGCGTGAACAGTTGGGGCAGCGTTGTATCGAGCTGGTCGTTCAGCTTGTGGTACACCGCCTGCACTTCCTGTTCCGTTTTGAAGGGCCGGAATTTTTCCTGCTGGGATACCCAGACGGGCAGGCCGGCGGCCGCGCCGTCATAGCCGAGCTTGGGCCCCAGCACGGCGAACTGGGCCTGGATACGTGCCACTTCTTTCAGGCCGATCGCATGGATTTCGGCGGGTTTCAGCGACGTTGTGGTCGCGTTGGCGACGCGGGCCTGATACCACGCGGCGCCATCGGGCAGCGCGCCGAGGCCGGTCGTGTTACGACAGGCGGGCAGGTACTCGCGTTCCAGGAAGCTTGCCAGACGTTGCAAGGCCGGCAGCACCTGCTGCGCCACGGTCTGGCGATAGGCGCTGCGCAGGCGTTGCTGGTCGGCGGCACTGAAACTGGCCGGCATGTTGGTCACGGGCGTGAAGAAGATATTGCTTTCCGGGCTAGCGCTGAGCAGCTTCTGGAATTGCGGCAAGGCTGCCACCATGATCGCCTTCGGCTGCGTCACACCGCTGCGCATACCGGTCCGCATATTCGCGATGGCCTGATCGATCCAGGCCGGCAACTGGCGCACGCGGCTCAGGTAAGCCTGATATTCCTTGACGCTGGTCAGCGGCTGCGCCGCCTCGCCGCCCGCGTAGTTGGCCAGCATCACGGGCACGCTATCCATTTGCGTAATCGGCAGCAAATGCTCAGGGAAGCGTTGCATCGCCAGCAAACCGTCGAGCTCGTAGGCCAGGATGTCGTAATTGATACGGTCACTGCGGTTCAGGCTGGCACGTGGGATGGCCTGCAGCTGGCGCGCGAACTGGCGATAGCGGGCGAATTGTCGGGTCCTTACGGCGGGCGCGATGCCCATGCCGAGCTGGTCATCGAAACGGTTATCGCCGTTTTCGGTGGCGCCGATCGGATCAAAGCGGGCCAGCGCATCGTAGTACTGGTCAGCCAGGGCCAGCAGTTGATGCTGGGCCGCCGGCGCGCTGACGACAGGCAAGGCCGGGGTCTCGGCCGCTAGCGCCATGGAGTGCGGCGCGCAAGCGATCGCCAGCGCGGTAGCGACGGCGGCGCGGATGTTGCGAGAATACGTCATAAGAAGTCCTGATACGAAGAAGTGGTGTAACAAATCGGCGCTTAGGATACGCCAACCGTGGGGCTGGCTGGGACTAATTTTTGTATCACGACACAAACATTCCTCAATGAAATAATGCATGCAATCAAGAAAAATATTTTGTATATTTTGTACCGCTGTTGCACTATGATGAAGATTCGCTGTTGCGCTCCTAATCGAGTCGGCAGTGAGCCAGCAGGCACAGAATAACGCAGCACGGACCTTGGCCCAGCGCCCGGTCCATCGACAGGCCGCCCCTCCCGGAGCGGCCTTTTTTTTCCCCAATCCAAAACCGGGGTCAGGTCTGCCAATCGCTCATAAATTTCCATACGGCGATATATCGTCCCTAAACCTGGTCTGCCCCCGTTTTTAAATCGGGGTCAGACCAGGTTTTCGTGTTTCAGGAGGGCATTTTATGAGCGATTGGCAGACCTGACCCCGGTTTTCGGGCGGCGTAGAGGGCGGCGACGAGGTCGGATTGGGTGATGAGGCCGGCGCAGCGCTGCTCGTCGTCGAGCACGGGGATGTGGTGGTACCCGGAGTCGGCCATCAGGGGAACCAGGTCGATGATGGGGGTGTCGAAGCGGGCCGTGGCGGGGTGGGGGCGCATGATCTGGCCGACTACTTCGGCTTTTTCACTGTGGCTCAGGCCACTGCGCTGCAGGAAGCGCTGTAGCTGGCGCCGCAGGCTGGCGTAGTCGTCTAGCCCGCCATGCTGCAGGAAGTCGGTCTGCGTTACCAGGCCGATGACGCGCCGGGCCCGGTTTAGCACCGGCAGCGCGCCGATCCGGTGCGCACGCAGCGCTTGCCAGGCCGTTTGCAGGCTGGTGCCATATTCGACGCTGACGACGTCGCGCGACATGATGTCGGCACAGGTGATGATGCCAAAGCGGCGCTGGTAGGCGCGCTGCTCGGTCTGCAGGAACAGTGCCGTCAGGTCGTCGCGACTGATGTCGAGCACCTGGTTGTGCTGGCGTAGTACGGCGTCTAGATCGTCGGCCGTGAAGCCTAGCCGCCGGGTCGGCGGCAGGTCGGCCGTCGCGTGCGGGTGGGGCGGCGCGGTTTGCTGGCGCTGCGGGTAGCGTCGGCCGCTGAGCCGGTTGTACAGCAGCGCCACCGTGACCAGCAGCAGTGAGTCGGTCAGCAGCGTGACCAGACCGAAGTGGTAGCCGGCAGCCTGCACCACGGGGCCGCCGATGACTGCCGTCAGCGCCGCCGCGCCGCCCGGCGGGTGCAGGCAGCGCAGCGCGAACATGGTCAGGATCGCCAGACCACAGGCCAGTCCGGCCAGTGCCGCCAGTGGCAGCCACGGCCCCAGCCAGCGCACGCAGGCGGTGCCGACCAGCGCGCTGAGGACGTTGCCGCCGATCACGGGCCACGGTTGCGCCAGCGGGCTGGCCGGCAGTGCGAACAACAGCACGGCCGAGGCCCCCATCGGGGCTACCAGGAACAGGCTGCTGCCGCCCCAGCGGCTCAGCAGGAACTGGCCGAGCGCGGCCGTCAGCAGGATGCCGAGCGCGGCACCGGCGGCGGCGCGCCATTGTTCTCTGGGCTGGGCGGTGCTGGCGCCGGGCAGCCAGGCTTGCAGGAAAGTGGCGATCATGGGAGCGGGTCGGATAAAGCAGCATGCATGATACTCCTTTACGCCTCCTTGCGCTTCAGCTCGGTAGGCCGTGGGATACCAGTTCCAGCGGCAAGGCAGTGGTGAACTTGATCTGTTCCATCGAGAACGCCGACGAGACCCCGGTCAGCTGCGATACCTTGATTAACTTCTTGTAAAACCTGTCATATCCTTCGATATCCGTCGTGACCACCTTCAGCAAATAGTCGACGTCCCCACTCATGCGGTGGAATTCCTGGACTTCCGGCAAGGCCACCACGGCCGCTGCAAAGCGCGCCAGCCATTTTTCATCATGCTGGCTGGTGCGCACGCTGACGTACACCGTCACCGGCAGCCCAACCTTGCGCCGGTTGACGATCGCGACCCGGCTTTCCAGATAGCCCTCTTCTTCCAGTCGCCGCACCCGTTTCCAGCACGGGGTGCTGGACAGGCCGACCTTCTCGCTCAGTTGGGCAATCGAGAGCGTGCCGTCGGCCTGCAGGGCGGCGAGGATGGCGTAATCGTAGCGGTCAAGATGATCCATGCTGTTTTATCCTGTAATGAGGAATGAATATGCTTTGTAAGCGGCATTTTGCAGCCATTTTAGTACATCTATTTCCCCTCCAGTGCGTAAGCTATCTATTCTTTCTGATCCTTACCGCAGCCCGACTTTATGCATACTGAAATCTACCTCGACGGCAACGCCACCAGTGCCGTCCTGCCCGCCGCCGTGGCCGCCGCCGTCGACATGATGGCGCAGCGCTACGGCAATCCCAGCAGTACCCACGCCTGCGGCTTGCAAGCCAAGGCCGTGCTGGAGCAGACCCGCCAACGCGCGATGCGCTTGCTGGGCGTGGGCCAGGGCCAGCTGCTGTTTACCAGCGGCGCCACCGAGGGGATCCAGACCGCGATGCTGTCGGCGCTGTGCGCCTTGCGCGAGCGCCAGCTGGGCGGCGCGCCGATCGGCAGCGTGTTGCTGTATGGCGCCACCGAACACAAAGCGGTGCCGGAGAGCCTTGCGCACTGGAACCGCGTGCTGGGCCTGCACCTGCCGATGCAGGCGTTGCCGGTCGACAGCCATGGCCGCCATGACCTGGCCGCGCTGCGCGCGCTGGCGCCGCAAGCAGCGCTGGTGTGCACCATGGCGGCGAATAACGAGACCGGCGTCATCTCGGATCTGGCCGGCATCGAGCTGGTGCTGCGCGAGACCGCCAGCCCGGCCTACTGGCTGGTCGATTGCGTGCAGGCGCTGGGCAAGCTGACGCTGGATCTGGCGGCGACCCGCATCGATTACGCGCCGTTCTCCGGCCACAAACTGTATGCGCCGAAGGGTGTCGGCATGTTGTACGTGCGCGCCGGAGCTCCGTTTACGGCGCTGATGATGGGCGGCGGACAGGAGGCCGGACGGCGCTCGGGCACCGAGAATATGGCCGGCATCGCCGCGCTGGGCGCGGTGCTGGCCGCGCTCGAGCAGGGCGATGTGTTCCGCAGTCCGGCGCAGCTGGCTGCCTTCCGCGCCCGTCTGGCCGACAGCTTGCGTGCTGCGCTGCCCGGCGTGGTGTTCAACCACCCGTTGGAGCTGGCTTTGCCGACCACGCTGAATTTTTCCGTGCCCGGGCTGGCCAGCAAGGAGTTGATGGATGTGTTCGATGCGGCCGGGGTGCGCGTCAGTTCCGGCAGTGCCTGCTCGGCAGCGAAGGCCGCGCCCAGCTATGTGCTCGATGCGATGGGCTTGCCGCTGTGGCGCAGCAGCGGTGCGATCCGCATGTCGTTCGGGCCGCTGGTCGATGAGGCCACCATCGCCGAAGCCTGTGCCCGCATCGCTCGCTGCGGTGCGGCGCTGCGCGCCAGTTGCCTGATTCCGTCATCGCAGGCGGTGCCAGCCCAGGATGGCGTGCTGCAACTGGGTAGCGACGGCGACTGTAGCTGGCTGGTGTTGGACGCGGCCAGCCGCAGTTGCGTGGTGATCGATCCGTTGCCAGCCCAGCAGGCGCGCATCGAGGCGCTGGTCCGCGGTCAGGATTATCAGGTGCGGGCCATCGTCAGCACCAGCGTGCAGGCGCCGCGCGCCGCGCTGGCGGCGGCGCTGGGCCACCACTTCGATCCGCAGGCCAGTTGCGACGCCTATGGCTGGCCGCTGCAGGGCCAGCCGGTGGCGCTGGAGACTGGCGCGCCCGCCGACGGCCTGGCGCTGGGACGCTACCAGCTGGCCTGCGTGCGCCATGGCGCGGACCCGCAGGCGGCGCGCAGCTATCTGCTGGGCAGCAGCGCACCGATGCCGGCCAGCGCGGTGCGGTTCGCCTTCTGCGCCAGCGCCAGTGTGCCGGAACTGGCCGGGCTGATCGCTGCCGATACCTTGCTGTGCCCGTCCCGCGATGACCGCTACCCGATCTGCACCAGTCCCCATGCGCTGGCGCAGCCGGCCGCCAGCAGCCCGCTCGCGCAACTCGAGGCCAGCGCGCTGGCCGGGTTCCTGCAGGCCCATCCGGATGCAATGCTGGTCGATGTGCGTGAAGCGCATGAATTTGCCGCCGCGCCCGCGCTGCCCGGCGCCGCGGCTGTGCTCAGCGTGCCGCTCAGCCGGCTGGCCAGCCAGGCCAGCGACTGGCTGCACGGTCCGCGCCGGCCGCTGGTGTTCTTTTGCCGCAGCGGCAACCGCAGCGTACGCGCGGCGCAATGCCTGCGCCGTCTCGGTTACGCGGAGGTGTATAACCTCAGCGGTGGACTGGCGCTGACACCACTCGCACAGGCCGCCTGATCCGGTCCGCGCAGCGCCCGGCGGCGTGCGCGGTCCCGGCCATTCGGTTCCTTTGTACGGCAACGCACAGTCGCCTGCCGTGCGCCCCCGTACCATCCCTTGGCACATACTCCATTGCGTGATAGCTGCGCCGCGCTCCGGCAGGCGTGTGGCTGCGTAATGGCAAGCTCCACCAAGCGAGGTACCCATTGAAACTGTTACGCCCCCTGCTGCCGGCGGTATCGCTCGGCTTTCACCCTTTGTTGTCTGGCGCGCCGTTATCGGACGACGATGAAGATGATTTACCGCTGCGGGCCGAGTTGTTCAGTGCCGCGCAGATGGCCGCTCATGGCCGCACGCTGGCCGCGCATCATGTGTTGAGCAAGCGCGGCGCGGGTGACCGTCTGTTGTCGCGGCTGGCTGAAAACGCGGCCGTGCTGGCCGCCACCTGCGACGAGCTGACCGCTGCCGTCAAGGGCGGCCGCCAGATCACGCCCGCGTCCGAATGGCTGCTCGATAATCTGTACCTGATCGACGAGCAGATCCGTATCGCCCGCCGCCACCTGCCCAAGAACTACAGCAAGCAATTGCCACGGCTGGGGCAGGGCGCCAGCGCCGGCTGTCCGCGCGTCTACAAGATCGCGCTGGAAATCATTTCGCATGGCGATGGCCGGGTGGACCCGGAAAGCCTGTGTCGCTTCGTCGAGTCGTACCAGGAGGTGGCCACGCTGCAACTGGGCGAGTTGTGGGCCATCCCCATCATGCTGCGGCTGGCGCTGATCGAAAATTTGCGCCGCGTCGCGGCCCGCGTGGCCGACAACCGCATCGAGCGCGATCTGGCCAACAGCTGGGCTGACCAGATGACCGAGGTGGCCGAGCGCAATCCCAGCGGCCTGATCCTGGTGGTGGCCGACATGGCCCGTTCCAATCCGCCCGTCACCAGTGCCTTCGTGGCCGAGCTGGCGCGCCGCCTGCAGGGCCAGAGCCCGGCGCTGACGCTGGCGTTGTCATGGGTCACGCACCGGCTGGCCGAGTCGGAGCAGACCATCGAGCAGCAGATCCAGACCGAGATCCAGCAGCAGGCCGCCGAGCAGGTCTCGATCGCCAACAGCATCGGCAGCCTGCGCTTCCTGGGCACCATGGACTGGCAGGAATTCGTCGAGACCATGAGTGTGGTCGAGCAGACGCTGCGCCAGGACCCGGCCGATATTTACGGCAAGATGGAATTCGCCACCCGCGACCTGTACCGGCATGCCATCGAAAAGGTGGCGCGCCATACGCCGCACACCGAAGCCGATATTGCGCAGCAGGCGCTGCAACTGGCCCGTGCCGCCGCCGGGGCCGACCCGCGCCATGGCCACGTCGGCTATTACCTGATCGGCGCCGGCCGCGCTGCACTGGAGCAGCAGGCCGGTCTGCGCCGGCCATGGCTGGACGCACTACAGCACATGAGTCGCACTACGCCGCTGACCTCGTATCTGGGCGCGGTGGTAGCGATCAGCGCCGTCTGCAGCGCGCTGTTGCTGCAGCGTGCCGCCGCCGACGGCGTGCATGGCGTGCTGCTGGCGCTGCTGGGCGTGCTGGCCCTGATGGGCAGCTGCCAGCTGGCGCTGAGTCTGGTCAACTGGATCGCCACGCTGGTGACCCGGCCCCATCCCTTGCCGCGCATGGACTTCCGGGACGGCGTGCCGGCCGAGGCGCGCACGCTGGTGGTGGTGCCGACGCTGGTGTACAGCCAGGCCAATATCGCGGCCCTGTGCGAGCAGCTGGAAGTGCGTTACCTGGCCAATCGCGACCCGCATCTGCAGTTCTGCCTGCTGACCGACTTTGCTGACGCGGCCACGGAAACGCTGCCCGCCGATGCCGCGCTGTTGCAGCAATTGCAGGAAGGCATGCAGCTGCTGAACCAGAAATATGGCAGCCCGGCAGCGCCGCCGTTCCTGCTGCTGCACCGGCCGCGCCTGTGGAATCCGCACGAGGGCGTGTGGATGGGCTACGAGCGCAAACGCGGCAAGCTGCAGGACCTGAACCGCTACCTGCGCGGCGGTGCGCGTGACAAATTCATGCTGGTCGAGGGCGCCAGCGCACAGCTGCAGCAGGTGCGCTACGTCATCACGCTCGACACCGATACCCAGCTGCCGCGCGATGCGGCGCGCAGCTTTATCGCCACCATGCAGCATCCGCTGAACCGGCCGCGCATCGATCCGCTGCGCGGCCGCGTGGTCGAGGGTTATGGCATCCTGCAGCCACGGGTAACGGTGGCGCTGCCCAGCCAGAATGCCTCGCGCTACGAAAAACTGTGTGGCGGCGAGCCGGGCATCGATCCCTACACGCGCACCGTGTCGGACGTGTACCAGGACGTGTTCTTTGAAGGCTCGTTCATCGGCAAGGGAATTTATGATGTCGACGTGTTCGAGCAGGTGCTGGGCCAGCGTCTGCCGGATAACCAGATCCTCAGCCACGACCTGCTGGAAGGCTGCTATCTGCGTGCCGGCCTGCTCAGCGACGCCCAGCTGTACGAGGAATACCCGGCGCGCTACAGCGATGACGTCAGCCGCCGCCAGCGCTGGATCCGGGGCGACTGGCAGCTGGCCGCCTGGCTGGCCGGGCCGGTGCCCGGACCGGAGCGCCAGCGCGCCCGCAATCCGCTGTCGGCGCTGTCGCGCTGGAAGCTGTTCGACAACCTGCGCCGCAGTCTGGTGGCGCCGGCGCTGACGCTATCGCTGCTGCTGGCGTGGCGCTGGCTGCCGGATCCGTGGCTGTGGACCATGGCGGTGCTGGCCGTGATCTTCGTGCCGCCGCTGGCCAGTGCCGGCTACGATCTGGCACGCTGTCCGCCGGACACGCTGTGGAGCCAGCACCTGCGCGCCTCGACCCGGCGCAGCGGCCTGCAGTTTGCCCATGCGGTGCTGATGCTGGTCTTCCTGCCGTATGAAGCGTATATCAGTCTGGATGCGGTGTTGCGCACCGGCTGGCGCATGCTGGTGTCGCACCAGCACCTGCTGCAATGGCGTGCCTCCGACCTCGCTGCCAGCGAGGTGCGCAGCCACTGGCGCAGCATGTGGAGCGCACCGGTGCTGGCGCTGTTCTGCGCCGGCATGCTGCTGGGCTGGCGCCCGGCCAGCCTGGCGCCGGCCGCGTTGTTCCTGCTGGCGTGGTTGCTGGCGCCGCAGGTGGCCAGCTGGATCAGCCGCCCGATCGAGCGCCGCCATGTACAGTTGTCGGCCGCGCAGCTGCAGTTCCTGCGCCAGCTGGCGCGCCGCACCTGGGCTTATTTCGAGCGCTATGTGGGACCGGATGACCACTGGCTGCCGCCGGACAATGTGCAGGAGCAGCCGGTGCAAGTGATCGCGCACCGTACCTCGCCGACCAATATCGGCATGGCGCTGCTGGCCAACCTGAGCGCTTTCGATTTCGGCTACCTGACGGCGGGCCAGCTGCTGCTGCGAACCACGCAGACCCTGCGCACGCTGGCACTGCTGGAACGCCATCAGGGCCATTTCTACAACTGGTACGACACCGTGACGCTACAGCCGCTGCAGCCGGTCTACATCTCGACCGTCGACAGCGGCAATCTGGCCGGACACTTGCTGACCTTGCAGCCCGGCCTGACCGGACTGGCCGAGGCGCCGCTGCTGGCGCCGACACTGGTCGAGGGCTTGCTGACCACGGCGCAGCTGTTGCAGGAATGCGTACTGCGCGGTCCGCCCGGTCCGGCCCCGGCCTTGCTGGCGCCGCTGCTGGCGGCACTGGCGCCGGCCAGCGCTCCGGCGCCCGACAGCCTGCCGGCCATGCACGGCTGGCTGCAGACACTGGCCGCCGCCATGGCACAGGCCGACTTCGGCGCGTTGCCGGCCAGCCAGTGCGATGCCGAGGCAGTGCGCTGGCACCATGCGCTGCAGCAGCAATGCCAGGCCGCGCTGGACGAACTGGACTTGCTGGCACCGTGGCTGGACGCGACGGACACCCTCCATGATTCCAGCCTGAGCCGCATGCCGACCTTGCGTGCGCTGGCCACGCTGGCAGCGCCGGCGGCACCAGCCTCCGACCTGGCGCCGGAAGAACGCAGCCGCCAGCAGCAGCTGGCCGCGCTGGTCGAGCAGGGCCGGGTCCAGGCCCAGCTGCGGCTGGACGCCATCGGCGTGCTGGCCGCGCAGGTGGCGGCCCTGGCCCGGGTCGAATACGGCTTCCTGTACAACCCCACCACGCGCCTGCTGGCGATCGGCTACAACGTCACCGAGCGCCGTCTCGACGCCAGCTGCTATGACTTGCTGGCGTCGGAAGTGCGGCTGGCCAGCTTTGTCGCCATCGCCCAGGGCCAGCTGCCGCAGGAGCACTGGTTTGCACTGGGCCGCCAGCTGTGCATCGTCGGCGGTAAGCCGGTGCTGCTGTCGTGGAGCGGTTCGATGTTCGAGTACCTGATGCCGCTGCTGGTGATGCCCAACTATCCCAGCACCTTGCTGGACCAGACCTATGCGTCGGTGATCGAGGCCCAGATTGACTATGGCCGCCAGCGCAACGTGCCGTGGGGGATCTCCGAATCGGGCTACAACACCGTCGACGCCAGCCTGAATTACCAGTACCGCGCGTTCGGCGTGCCGGGACTGGGCATGAAGCGCGGACTGGCCGACGATCTGGTGATCGCCCCGTATGCTAGCATGCTGGGCCTGATGGTGCAGCCGGAAGCGGCCTGCGCCAACCTGCAGCGCATGGCGGCGCTGGGCTTCCTCGGTGGCTACGGCTTTTACGAGGCGATCGACTACACGGCGGCGCGCCTGCCGCGCGGCCAGACCCATGCCGTGGTGCGTTCCTTCATGGTGCACCATCAGGGCATGGGCTTGCTGGCGCTGGACTACCTGCTGCACGACCGGCCTATGCAGCGCCGCTTCGAATCCGATCCGCTGCTGCAAGCGACCTTGCTGGTGCTGCAGGAACGCAGCCCGCAGGTGGGCGCTTTCCACGCCACCAGCACCGAACACGCGGCGATCCGCAGCACGCTGCCGGAAGCAGCACTGCCGATGCGCATCCTGACCCAGCCCCATCTGCCGCTGCCGGAAACCCAGCTGCTGTCGAATGGCCGTTACCATGTGATGGTGACCAATGCCGGCGGCAGATACAGCCGCTGGAAAGACCTGGCCGTGACGCGCTGGCGGGAAGACAGCACGCGCGATAACTGGGGCAATTTCTGCTATCTGCGCGACCTCGAGGATGGCGCCGTCTGGTCGACCACGTTCCAGCCCACGCTGGCCGCGCCGCAGCGCTATGAAGTGATCTTTTCCGAAGGGCGGGCCGAGTTCCGCCGCAGCGATCAGGGGCTCGATCTGTACACCGAAATCGTGGTCTCGCCGGAAGACGACATCGAATTGCGGCGCACCCGCATCACCAACAAATCGGAGCGCGTGCGCACCATCGAGCTGACCAGCTATGCCGAAGTGGTGATGGCGCCGGCCGCCGCCGACGCTGCCCATCCGGCCTTCAACAAGCTGTTCGTACAGACTGAAATTCTGGCCGATGAAAACGCCATCCTGTGCACCCGTCGCCCGCGTGGCCCGAACGATGCGGTGCCGTGGCTGATGCACTCGATGATGGTGCATGACGCCGTGGTCGACGCGGTATCGTTTGAAACCGACCGCGCCCAGTTCCTCGGCCGCGGCAACACGGCGCAGGCGCCGCGCGCGCTGCTGGAGCCGGGCCCGCTGGGCGGCAGTCAGGGCTCGGTACTGGACCCGGTGGTGGCCATCCGCTACCAGATCACGCTGCAGCCGGACCAGATCGCGACCATCGATATCGTCACCGGCATGACCGAGCAGCGCGACACGGCGCTGCACCTGATCGACAAATATCAGGACCGCCATCTGGCCGACCGCGTGTTCGAACTGGCCTGGACCCATAGTCAGGTGGTATTGCGCCAGCTCAACGCCAGCGAGGCCGATGCCCAGCTGTATGCGCGGCTGGCGAATAGCGTCATCTTTCCGCATCCGGTGCTGCGCGCCGATCCGGCCACGCTGGCCAAGAACCAGCGCGGTCAGTCCGGCCTGTGGGCCTATGCGATTTCCGGCGACCTGCCGATCGTGCTGTTGCAAATCAAGGACCCGGCCAACATCGAACTGGCGCGCCAGCTGGTGCAGGCGCATGCCTACTGGCGCCTGAAAGGGCTGGTGGTCGACCTGGTGATCTGGTACGAAGACCTGTCCGGCTACCGCCAGCTGCTGCATGAGCAGATCATGCGCCTGATCGCGTCCGGCATCGACGCCCAGTCGATCGACCGCCCGGGTGGCATCTTCGTGCGCCTGGCCGACCAGATTGCCAATGAAGACCGGGTGCTGCTGCAATCGGTGGCGCGCGTCATCGTCAGCGACGCACGTGGCACGCTGGCCGAGCAGATCAAGCGGCCGCCGCCGGTGACGCCGCGCATGCCGCTGCTGCAGGCCGACAGCCGGGGCGAATA
>JBGSBQ010000018.1:0-18193 GCA_041730475.1 Sphingomonadaceae bacterium | reverse complement strand
TGTAGACGGTGATGTTGTCCACTTCCTTCAGCGTATTCTGGCGGAAGCGCTTGCAATAGCCGCAGTTCGGGTCTTCAAACACCGCGATCACGCGCTTGCCGTCGCCCTTGACCTGCTTCAGCGCCTTGTCCAGCGGCAGATCGGAGAACTTGATCTTGTTCAGCTCATCGAGACGCTCGCGGGTCAGGTCGGTCGAGGTCTTGACGTTGTAGATATGGCCGGAAAACAGATAGGTCGCGGTCTTGTCGGTGTACAGGATGTCGCCGCCGACGCGCACTTCATACAGGCCGCTGTAGGGGGTTTCGCGCACCGACTCCACCTTGGCGCCTTCGCCGAGGCGCGGTTCGATCAGTTTTTTGATGGTTTCTTCGGTCGGGTTCTCAGCCTCCACGCACGACGCCATCAGCGCCGACAACAACAGCAATGCGGTCTTACTCTTTCTCATGACTTCTCCGGTAAAGCGCAACAAGCCGTGCGGCGCCGTTCCTATCGCCCCATGGCATGGGAGATCAGGCGGCGCTTCAGCACGGGTAATTTATTCAGCAAGTTTAATCCGAAATTGCGCACCACGCGCACCGGCTCCAGGTCAGCGCCAAATAAACGCGCCAGACCGTCGGTGGCCAGCACCATCAGCTGCACGTCTTCGCGCCGCGCGCGCGCATAGCGGGCCAGCACGCGCTCGTCGCCGATGGCGCGCTGCGGCTCGCGTTCATTAACGGTCTTGACCAGTTGCGCGACGTCGACAAAGCCGAGGTTCATGCCATGGCCGGCCATCGGGTGTACCACGTGGGCAGCGTCGCCGACCAGCGCCACCCGTGGCGCCACCATGGCGTGGGGACGCATCAGGCGCAGCGGGAAATCGCGCACCAGTTCCGGCTGCAGCGGCGTCAGTGTGCCTAGCTGCTCCTGCGCATAAGGCGCCAGCCGTTGCGCCAGTTCGGCCGCCGAACCGGCGCGCAGCGTATCGGCCAGCGCTTCCGGCGCCGACCACACCAGCGACACCATATTGCCCGGCAGCGGCAGCAGCGCCACGATGCCTTCGGCGCCGGTGAACCACTGATGCGCGGCGCCGTGGTGCGGGCGTTCGCAATGGAAGTTCGAGACCACGGCGCGCTGACCATAGGAGCGGTAGTCCATGCCGATGTCGCACTGGCCGCGCACCCACGACTGGGCACCGTCAGCGCCCACCACCAGCGCGGCGTGCAGCACACGGCCATCGTCCAGCTCCACGCTAGCGCCGTCATCGTCCGGCCGCAGGGCGACGGCACGGCCGCTGACGTGGGTGACGTTATGGGCAAACTTAAGGGCGGCGTCGAGCGCCTGGTTCAGGTTGCTGTCTTCAACTATCCAGGTCAGCGTGCTGGCGTGGGCGCCATACGCATCAAAGGCCAGCCCGCCGGGGCGGGCGCCATCGCCATAGATCTGCATCGCATCGACCGGCGCCACCCGCGCCATATCCAGCGCGCCCCAGACTTTCAGCGACGACAGCAGCTGGTGCGCCGTGTGATTCAGCGCGAACACCCGCACATCCCAGCCCGGATCGGACGGCGCCGGTGGCGTGGGCGGGGCCGGCGGCGACAGCAGCGTCACGCTCTGCCCCGCCTGGGCAAACGCCAGCGCGGTGGTCTTGGCGATGGCGCCATTGCCAACAATACAAATATCACTCGGGGTCATGCGCAGCGCAGCGGCGGCGCGGGCTGGGGAGGATGGACTGTTCATTTAGTCATTATAGCGTTGATGATCATAAAAATTTCGGACTTGCACTTTGCTTGTGATCTGCTATAATTCTGCTCCTTGGCCTGGTAGCTCAGTTGGTAGAGCAGAGGATTGAAAATCCTTGTGTCGGTGGTTCGATTCCGCCCCGGGCCACCAAGAACATCCCCCACGCAACGCCCACTCATGCAAGTGGGCGTTGTCGTTTCTGGATTTCGTTCGGGCCAACTACGAAACTCTTAGGAGGCGTTTCGTCAACAGCGCATGCATATCTCGACGAGCGTCAACGATCATGTGGATATAGATCGTGTCTTGCCGCACTTCGTAGACGATATGATGCAATCCGGATACCACCTGCCTGTATTGGCTAAGATGCAGTTTTTCAATCTCGTCCGGGATGCTCCCCGCGAGTGGGAAGTCCTGCAAATTTCGGATGGACTCCTTTAGCTTGGCATAGGTATCGCGCCAAATTTCGGATGAAAAATTCTTGACGATATAGCTACGCAAATCCTTGAGATCGTGTTCTGCCGACTCAAGTATGCGCACCGTCATGCGCATCAACGCTCTGCCTTGTCCAATTCGGCAAATACTTCCTCGACGTCACGGAAATTTCCGCGCTCGATTTCGCGATTACCTAACGCCAGAATTTTCAACATCGCCAGCGTTTCCTGCTGCTCTTCATAGCTTCTCACGTCCATGACCACCAACTTGGCCTCGCCGTTTTGCGTGATCAACATTGGTTCACGCTTCTCCGTGATGCTCTTGACGATCTCGGCAGCATGGCTCTTGAGATAGCTAATTGGCTTAACTTGCGTCGAAAACTTCACGATTGCCTCCATGACTGAACGCCAAAGACCGATCTTAGTCCGAATTTAGTCTCATGTGCATCCCGGTTCGAATAGGATAGTTGAAGATGTTGGACACGATGCTTGAACATCCTTGTGTCGGTGGTTCGATTCCGTCCCGGGCGACCAAGAATACCCATCCCGAAACGCCCACGCACGCCGACCTGCCCCCGATAAGTTGTCAAGCTCGGCAATACCGTATGCGTCACCGCCAAACATCGGCATGAACGCATTGGCCCCATCACGCGCATGAACACCAAGCAAACATACTGAGCGCTGGCTCGGTATTTCTTTTCTTGCAGCACTGCCCTCTCTGGCTGCTCAAAGCAGGTCAAATCGCGGACAGTCGCTACATCACTGAACTCCCGTTCAGCCCCGGAACGCCGGCGAAAACGGTGCCGATGAACTCGATGAAGACCTGCGCGCGCCGCGGGAGCAGCCGCTCTCCCGAATACACGGCACTAAGCGGTGTAGGCTTGCCTGAGTGTTCGTTCAGCAAGGTCCTAAGAACCCCACTGTGCAGCTGCTCCGCCACCATCCACGATGGCAAATAGCCGATGCCGACATTTTCCAAGACCGCGCGGCGTATCCCCTCCAGACTGTTCAGGCGCAAACGGCCGGTCACCTGCACATCATGGTCTTTGAATGGCCAAGCGCCCCCGCCACCGACCATCAAGCTATAAATGATGCATTGATGCCGCAGCAGATCCGCAGGCTGGCGCGGTTCGCCATGCTCGTTCAGGTAGGCCGCACTGGCCACAAAAACACGCTCTGAGGTACCGATGCGACGGGTCCTCAGCGTGCTGTCCTTGAGGACGCCGCCGCGAATTGCGATATCCACCCCTTCAGCGACCAGATCGATAAAGCCGTCGTCGAGCCGAAATTCCAGTTGCACCTCCGGAAAGCCAGCCAAAAACGACGGTAGCGCGGGCATGATTATTTCTGTCATAAGACTGGGTGCACAGGCCACCCGCAGCAGGCCATGGGGGTTGTGCGGGCCGCGCAAGTCAGACTCGGCTTGAGAGATGACGTCGAGCGCCTGGCGCGCCTGTGTGTAATAGCGCTGACCGTCCGGCGTCGCCACCAGATGGCGCGTCGAACGGTGCATCAACCGGGTTCCCAGCAACTTTTCGAGCGAAGCAATATGGCGGCTGACATTCGGCTGACCGATGTCCATTTCGCGCGCCACGGCAGAAAAGCTACCAGTCTCGACTGCACGCACGAAGCAATGCATCCAAAGCAATTTATTCATTTAAGAGACTCAATTGACGATTCATGCAATCAAAGCATAGATGATATGAGCTTGCCCTATCTAATTTTTTAGGCGCTTTCCCTGCACACTGACTGTACGGTCTTTCAAGTACAAGCTCTGAGATTATTAAGGGAAGAAAATCATGACGCTCAAATTAGCGGAAAAAGTTGCGGTTATCACAGGTGGCAGCACCGGCATCGGCTTGGCCATCGCGAAGCGCTTTGTGCGCGAAGGCGCAAAGGTCTATATTACCGGTCGCCGCCAAGCCGAGCTCGACGCGGCAGTACTAGCCATCGGTGGCAGCGCCGAAAGCGTGCGCGTGGACTCTGCCGACATCGGCCAGTTGCAAGCGCTGTTCGATCACGTCAAAGCGCAACACGGTAAGCTCGACGTGCTGGTGGCCAATGCGGGCGGCGGGTCCTTCATGCCACTGGGCCAGATCACGGAAGATCACTTTGACGACACCTTTGCCAGGAATGTCAAAGGTACGCTATTCACCGTGCAGACCGCGTTGCCGCTGCTGGGCAAAGGCTCGTCGGTAATACTCACTGGCTCGACCGCAGCCAGCGGCGGCACCGAAGCGTTCAGCGTGTATGCCGCATCCAAGGCTGCTGTACGGGCCTTTGCGCGCAACTGGATCCTCGATCTGAAGGGCCGAGAGATCCGTGTCAACACCCTCAGCCCTGGCCCAACCAAGACCCCAGGCTTGATGGAGTTGGTCGGCACCGATGTGGATCAACAGCAGGGACTTCTCGATCATTTTGCGTCCTTGATTCCCATGGGCCGGGTCGGGGATCCCGACGAGATCGCCAAAGCAGCAGTATTCCTGGCATCTGAAGATTCCAGCTTCGTGAACGGGATTGAATTGTTCGTAGACGGCGGCATACGCCAGATCTAGGCGTCGGCGCGATGTGGGCTGGCAGTCCAGCCGCGTCGACGGTGCTGGACTAGGTCCTCAGCCAACAATTCGCTGAGGGCCTGCTCTTGGGCACTGAGAAGCGCGGCGCGAAGATTGAACATCCTTGTGTCGGTGGTTCGATTCCGCCCCGGGCCACCAAGAACATGTTTCACGCAACGCCCACTCATGCACGGGGGATTGTTGTATCCGCCAGAACGGCAATGGAGCATAGTATCGCCGCAGGCCAGATTGAGACTTTAGAGCAAATTTTTGCCATTTTTAGGCATTAATATTATCACCCCAGCTCCCTATACTTGTTTCATGCCAACGACGTTGCGCAAGCAAACCTAACCAGGAGCTCCACATGAAAACCGTTACCCATCTGTCCCGTCCCCTGATTCTTGGCGCCGCCATCGCACTGGCGAGCGCTTCCTGGCTGAGCCCGGCCAGCGCCGCCGATCCCAGCAGCCCGGTCGTGAAAATTAACGAAGCCACGGCCCAAGCTGATGTGAATGTCGAGACTCTGCGCGGCAATGTCAGCGTACTGTCCGGCTCCGGTGGCAACATCATTGTGTATAACAGCCCGCAAGGCAAATTCGTCATCGATGCCGGCATCGCCGTGTCGAAAGACAAACTGACCACCGCGCTGAACAACATCGGTCCTGCGCCACTCAAATACCTGGTCAACACGCACTACCATTGGGATCACACCGACGGCAACGTCTGGATGCACGCCGCCGGCGCAACCATCATCGGTGCACCAATGACGCTCACCCACCTGTCGCAAGCGACCCGCGTTGATGACTGGAACTTCACCTTCGATCCGCTGCCAAAAGGCGGGCGCCCAAGCATCATCGTCAAAGACAGCAAAACCATGCAGTTCGGCGGCGAGCAGATCGAAGTGAAAAACTTCGGCAAAGGCCACACCGACGGCGACTTATGGGTCTACCTGAAACATGCAGACGTGCTAGCGCTGGGCGATATCTTCTGGAACAACTATTATCCGTTTATCGACAATCAGCACGGCGGCGGCATCAACACCGCGATCACCTGGGCCAACCAAGCCATCGACGCCAGCACCGATCACACGCTGATCGTGCCCGGCCACGGCGCCACCGGCCACCGCGCTGACCTGATCGCATGGCGCGACATGCTGGTCAACGTCCGCGACAACGTCGCCGCGCAGAAAAAGGCTGGCAAATCGCTCGATGAGATCGTGAAGACCAAGCCCACCGCTGCCTACGATGCCCAATACGGCGGCTTCGTCATCAATGGCGATTTCTTCACCAAGCTGGTGTTTGACGGCCTGTGATCTTGGAAAGAAAACGCCACCGTGGAAGGTGGCGTTTTTGCTGCAACCGGCAAACTATCGGACGTTATGCCAGATCGTAGCGGTCGGCGTTCATCACCTTGGTCCAGGCGGCGACGAAGTCGTGCACGAACTTGACCTGATTATCATCCTGCGCATACACCTCGGCATACGAGCGCAGCACCGAGTTCGAGCCCAACACCAGGTCGACCCGGGTTGCGGTCCACTTCACGGTATCGGTCTTGCGGTCGCGGATTTCGTACAGATTGCGCCCGCTCGGCTTCCAGGTGTAGGCCATGTCGGTCAGGTTGACGAAGAAGTCATTGCTCAGCGCGCCCACCCGCTCGGTGAACACGCCATGCTGGCTGCCGCCATGGTTGGTGCCCAGTACCCGCAGGCCACCGATCAGCACCGTCATCTCGCTGGCCGTCAGGCGCATCAGCTGAGCGCGATCGAGCAGCAATTCCTCTGCCGTGACAGCGTAGTGCGTCTTCTGCCAGTTGCGGAACCCATCGGCCAGCGGTTCCAGCACTTCGAACGAAGCGATATCGGTGGTGATTTGCGCGGCATCGCCACGGCCCGGTGCGAACGGCACCGTCACCTCGACGCCGGCCGCCTTGGCGGCTTGCTCGACTCCGACGTTACCGGCCAGCACGATGACATCGGCCACGCTGGCGCCCGTCGCGGCGGCGATCGGTTCCAGCACGGCCAGCACCTTGGCCAGACGCTCCGGCTCATTACCGGCCCAGTCCTTCTGCGGCGCCAGCCGGATCCGTGCCCCATTGGCACCACCGCGCTTGTCCGAACCACGGAAGGTCCGGGCGCTGTCCCACGCGGTGGAGACCAGTTCGCTGATGCTGAGGCCGCTGGCCACGATCTGCGCTTTCACCGCTGCCACGTCGTAATCGGCGCGGCCGGCCGGGATCGGGTCTTGCCAGATCAGGTCTTCCTGCGGCACATCCGGACCCAGGTAGCGCGACTTCGGCCCCAGATCGCGGTGGGTCAGCTTGAACCAGGCACGGGCGAACACGTCCGAGAAATAGGCTGGATCCTGATGGAACTTTTCAGCGATCACGCGGTAGGCCGGGTCCATCTTCAACGCCATGTCGGCGTCGGTCATCATCGGATTGCAGCGGATGCTCGGATCTTCCACGTCGACCGGCTTGTCTTCCTCGCGAATATTGATCGGCTCCCACTGGGTCGCGCCGGCCGGCGATTTCTGCAGCGCCCACACGTAGCCGAACAGCAGGTCGAAATAACCATTGTCCCACTGGGTCGGATGGGTGGTCCATGCGCCTTCGATGCCGCTGGAGACCGTGTCGCGGCCGATGCTGCGGGTGCTGCTATTGATCCAGCCCAGACCTTGCTGGTCCAGTTCCGCCCCTTCCGGTGCCGGGCCCAGGTTGGCGGCGTTGCCATTGCCGTGCGCCTTGCCGACGGTATGGCCGCCAGCCGTCAGGGCCACGGTTTCCTCGTCATTCATGGCCATGCGGGCGAAGGTGACGCGCATGTCCTGCGCCGTCTTGAGCGGATCGGACTTGCCGTCCACGCCTTCCGGGTTCACATAGATCAGGCCCATCATCACCGACGCCAGCGGGTTGTCCAGCTCGCGCTCGCCCGAATAGCGGCTGTTCGGATTGTCGCTGGGCGCCAGCCATTCCCGTTCCGCGCCCCAGTAAATATCCTGCTCAGGATGCCAGATGTCTTCGCGGCCGAAGGCGAAGCCGAAGGTCTTGAAGCCCATCGACTCGTACGCCATGTTACCGGCCAATATCATCAGGTCGGCCCAGCTGATCTTGTTGCCATATTTTTTCTTGAGCGGCCACAGCAGGCGGCGCGCCTTGTCCAGGTTGGCGTTATCGGGCCACGAGTTCAGCGGCGCAAAGCGCTGGCTGCCATTGCCGCTGCCGCCACGGCCATCGGCAATCCGGTAGGTGCCGGCCGAGTGCCAGGCCATGCGTATCATCAGGCCGCCATAATGGCCCCAGTCCGCTGGCCACCATGCCTGACTGTCCGTCATCAAGGCTTTCAGGTCCGCCTTGAGCGCGGCGACATCGAGTGTCTTGACCGCGTCCCGATAGCTGAAGCTGGCGCCCATCGGGTTGGTCTTGGTGTCGTGCTGGTGCAAGATATCCAGATTGAGGGCCTTCGGCCACCAGGCGAATGTCGCCATGCTGGCCGAGGTCACACCACCGTGCATGACCGGGCACTGCCCGCTAGTCTTACGATTTTCTTCCAAACTCATTACATCTCCCTCATGGATCAAATTAACAGACACGATGGCGCTAGGTTATGACATCCTTCACCATAAGACTATTTAATTGATTGTATGGAATTGATAGCTCCCAGCTATCTCACCCAACTAAACCCCTAGAGCGCCGGCTGGCCGGTGTAGCGCAACAACTGTACACCAATCCGTTTTGGTCAGGCCTCGCTCGCTTGGGGGAGGTCCGGCACCATCGCATGGCTCCCCGCCGGGCGGCCGAGTCATTGTCACACTTGCAGAAAACCATTACATTATGTCCGTTAGCACTTTCGCTACTTGACTTCCCTGGATCACTATGACACGCACCAAATTGACGCAGCTCGGCGCCATCGCGCTGAGTGCGACGCTGACTTGCAGCGCCCTGGCACAATCGGGCGCCAAGTCCAGCGTAGACCGCGTCAAGCAAGACACGCTCAACGCCATCACTGCCGAGTCGTCCCGCATTGCACAGGAGATCGCCGACGCCAAGGCCGCCAAAGCTGCGGCCGCGCTGGAAGAAGCGGCGCGCGCTGAACGCATCCGCGCCGCGCTGGCGGCGCCCGTCCTCAGCCTGCCAACGCGGCTGGCCCAGGAGCGCGGTGGCGACCCGGCCAATGCCGCCCCCGCCAATGCGAGCGCCAGCAATGCCACCGCCAGCGCCGCGGCGGCGCCAGCCGAGGCGGTGCCGATGGCCAGCGAACAGCGTCTGGCGCTGGTGATCGGCAATGCCGGCTATAAAACCTCGCCGCTGACCAACCCCACCAACGACGCCCGCGCCATGGCGATCAAGCTGCAGCAACTGGGCTTTACGGTGATCAAGCGCGAGAACGCCAGTCTGGAAGAAATGATGACGGCGGTGCGCGAGTTCGGTAACCAGCTGCGCAATGGCGGCATCGGCCTGTTCTATTACGCCGGCCACGGCGTGCAGTCGCGCGGCATCAACTATCTGGTGCCGGTGGACGCCAACATCGCCACCGAAGATGAGCTGGCCACGCGCGCCTACAACGCCAACGAAGTGCTGGAAAAGATGGACTCGGCGCGCAACCGCATCAACCTGGTGATCCTCGACGCCTGCCGCGACAATCCGTTTGCGCGCAGCTTCCGGTCCGGCTCGCGCGGGCTGGCCGGCATGGAATCGGCACCGCGTGGCACGCTGGTGGCCTATGCCACCTCGCCCGGCTCGACCGCGTCGGACGGCACCGGCGCCAACGGCCTGTACACCGAACAGCTGCTGGCCGCGATGGACGAACAGGGCATGAAGGTCGAAGATATTTTCAAGCGCGTGCGCGAAGGCGTGCAGGAACACTCCGCCGGCAAGCAGACACCGTGGGAGATGTCCTCCATCACCGGCAATTTCTATTTCAATCCGACCGCCGAACAGGCTGCCCTGCCGGTACTCGGCAGCACCGGGGCGCGGGTCGCCAGCGCCGCGCCACGCGCGCTGAACCAGGTCCTGCTGCCCCGCAAGCTGATCGAAAACTACCAGCTGGCCGGGAATTTCGCGATTCCGGCGCCCGCCACCGTGGGCGGCTTCTCGACCAGCGGCGAACATTTCGCGCTGGCCACGCGCGACCGCGCCCTGTTGCTGTGGCAGACCGGCAGCAACCAGCCGGTGCTGTCCGAAGCCGGCTATGGCGCGGCCCAGCTGTCGGCCAACCGGCGCTACCTGCTGGGACTGGCCGATGGCCGGCTTAGCCTGACCGACCTGCACAACGAAGGTGCTAACCGGCCACTGGCCAGCCTGCCGAAGCCAGTCCTTGCGGCCGGCCTGTCGCCCAGCGGCCATCGCCTGCTGATCTATACGGCAGCTCAGGGGTTCCAGCTGTATGACACGGCCAGCCTGCAACTGCTGGCGCGCATGGAGGACGTGGACGGCGTGCCGCGCTTCGAATTCTCGCCCAGTGGCGACCGGCTCGTCACGTGGGGCAGCCGCGACAGCAACATGAAGCTGTGGGAAAGCGAACGGGGCACCCGTATCAGCCGCCTCACCGATCACTGGAGCCCGGTCAGCCTGGTGCGTTTCTCGCGCGACGGCAACTACCTGATCAGCACCGCCAACGATGACAAGGCCGTGCTGTGGCGCACCAGCGACGGCGACAGCCTGCGCCGCTTCAGCTTTGGCGAGGGCAATCCGCTGCCGCAATCGGCGGAGATCCTGCAGGATGGCAAGCGGGTGCTGGCCTATGTCACGCGGGGCGCCAAGCCGCCGCTGGTCGGTCCGCTGCAACTCGGGGTCTGGGACACCAACAGCGGCGCCCAAGTCGCCACCTTGCTGCCCGAGGGGGTGGCGCTGCGCGATTATCGCTTCGCCCCGGACCGCAACCGGCTCTACATCAACGGCGCCGACAACCAGCTATATGTGGTGGACGTGGCCACGCTGAAACGCCTGAACACGCTGGTCGGTGCCGAGCTGCTGGACTTCACACCGGATGGCCGGCGCGTCATTGTCCGTGCCAGCGAAGGCGTGCGCCTGCTGGACGCCGCGACCTTGTCGCCGCTGGCGCGCATGCCGGGACAGGTGTCGGCCTTCGTCGCCCAGAAAGGCGGCCTGATGTTGACCAGCAATGCCGAGGGCCTGCTGACGCTATGGCACACCGAACACGGCGACCCGGTCAGCCAGCTCAAAGGCCACCTCGACGCCATCGCCACCGCCCTGTTCTCCGATGACGGCCGGCGCGTGCTCAGCGTCGGCACCGACAACGTCGCCAAATTGTGGGCCCTGCCCGAGATCCGCGACATCAACCAGTTGGCCAAGGACCAGTTTGAGTCGACGGTCGAGTACCAGAAACGCATGGGGGGCTGGACCTCGCCGTACAGCGCGCTGGTATCGCTGTCGAGCTATAACGCCGACGCCCAGACCTTCAGTGTCCGGGTCGGCGAGGTCAGCATGGATGTGCCGCTGCCGCGCGAAGAAGCCAAGAAGCTGGTCGGCCAGCGCCAGGCTGTCATCACCGGCAACCTGCGCTTCTTTGACAGCGAACAGCTGGTGCTGGCGGAAGCCAAACTGGCACGCCTGCCCTGACGGCGACGGCCGGCACACCACAGTTCCGGCCGTCATCCTTGCAAAAATTAAATAATTGGCATGTTCTCACTTATAATAAAAACTCCCTGATCCTGACCCGAGTGCACCGGCATGCTTATCCTTAAATTCCTCGTCCGCCTGCCACTTGGCCTGCTGTGCGCAGCCAGCGTCTGCGCGGCAGAACTGCCTGACACCCCGACGGCGCAACAGATACTCGAAGCGCTCACGCCGAAGCCGGCCGTAGTGGCCCCGGCCCCGGCCCCCGCGCCTGCCAAGGCGCGCAAAACGCGCAACCTGAGCGTGGAAGCGGCGCCGACCGACAGCGCCGACACGGCCGCGCCCGCCGCGCCGACGCCACCGCCCCCGGCGGCAGTGCCGCCAGCGATCAATCTGGCGATCCAGTTTGAGCGCAATTCCGACCGCGTCCAGCCGGCCAGTGTCAAGCTGCTGTCCAGCCTGGCCGACGCGCTGCAGGCACCGGCGCTGCTGCATGCGCGCTTCCTGGTCGAAGGCCACACCGATGGCAGCGGCCAGGCGGCCTACAACCTGCGCCTGTCGGCCCAGCGCGCGGCCCAGGTCAAGCGCATCCTGATGCGCAATCTGGTCGATCCCAGCCGCATCGTCACCGAAGGCAAGGGTTCCACCGAATTGCTGAATCCGGCCGACCCGGCCGCGCCGGAAAACCGGCGCGTGCGCATCGTCATGCTGGGCCAATAACATGCGGCGCCCCGCCACCTGGCTCCGCGCCTGTACCGTCCTGGCCCTGCTGGCTAGCGCCAGCCCGCTGCTGGCGGCCGACACCAAGACCGCCAGCAAGAGCGCCAGCAATAGCGCAGCGGCCGCCGCCGAACGGCCGCAACCGGACCAGCCGCGCGCCACCCGGCATGCCCTGATCATTGCGATTGGCGACTACATCGACCCGGCCATCCCGTCCCTGAACGGGATCCGCTTTGACGTCGACTCGGCGCGCCGCATGGCGGGCGCGATGCAAGTCCCGCCCGATAACATCACCGTACTGCGCGACCGCGATGCCACCGCGGCCCGCATCGAACAAGAGATTGCCGCGCTCAACCTGCGCACCCAGCCGGGCGACCGCGTGTTCTTTTACTTCTCCGGCCATGGCAGCCGCTGGCTCGATGTCGGGGCCCAGAAAACCGGCTGCGTCGAAGCGCTGCTGCCGGCCGATGGCGCGCCGCTGACCAATGAGCGCGTGGCCAGCCTGCTGAAACCGATCTCCGACAAGGCCGATAAATTATTCGTGTTCTACGATGCCTGCCACTCCGGCGGCATCGTCGGCAAGCCACTGGCGCTGACGCGCAGCCTGACCCGTCCCGACGGCGCCCACCTGACCCCGAAGTTCAGCCCGGCCGGCGTGGCCGATGCCTGCTCGCGGCCGACCAATCTGCGCACCCGCAGCCTGACCACGGAAGCGGTGAAAAGTGGCAGTCTGCCGCAGAACATCGTCCAGATTTCCTCGTCGCGGCCGGATGAAGTATCGTTCGACGACGACAGTGCCGGCGGTCTGGCCACGCAGGCCTGGCGCGACTGCATGCTGGGTGCCGGTTCCGACCTCGATCAGTCGGGCGCCATTTCGGTCTCCGAGATCGCGGTCTGCGCCCAGACCCGCATCGATGCCCGCTTCGCCAGCAGCCAGCAATACGCGGCGCAACACCTGACGCTGGGAGGCAATACCGGCTTTGTGCCGGGCTGGTTCACGTCGGCCTTCGTGCCGGCCGTGCCGGTCGCTGCCAGCGCGCCCCCGTCCGATCCGGGCGCCGCCTTCAACGATCTGCTGGCGCAGCGCGATCCGCGCCGCAAGGTCACGCTGACGGCGCCGTCGACGTTGCTGAAGATCGGCCAGGACACGCTCGACGTCAGCGTCACCTCGTCGCATGATGGCTACCTGTATCTGGTGCTGCTGGGTTCCGATAACAGCAGCTATTACCTGCTGTTCCCGAACGACCGCGACCACGATAACCAGATCAAGGCCGGCCAGACCATCAAGCTGCCGCGGCCGGACTGGCGCATCCGGGCCCAAGGACCAGCCGGGGTCGACCGCATGCTGGTGGTGGTCAGTGAAGCCGAGCGCGACCTGTCGCTGCTGGGCAATCGCAAGGCCGGCCCCTTCGTGCAAAGCCTGAGCGACGCCAATGGCCGCGCCAATCTGCAATGGCTGCTGAGCACGGCGCGCCAGCAGTCGCAACCGTCCTGTCAGCCCGGCGGCGCCAAGCGCACTGCGGCCAACAGCCGACTATGCTCGGATGCCTATGGCGCCGCGCTGGTCGAATTTACCGAACGCTGAAGCCCTGCCGTTGAACCCTACTTCCCGAGCCCTGCCATGAAACCGATCCGCACCCTGCTACTGTGCTGTACTCTGTCCTTGCCGGCCTGGGGTCAGGCCGGCGAAGCCCTGATCACGGCGGCCGAGAGCGCAGCCGAGCAGGCCAACCTGGCGCAGGCCATACTGGTGGCCAAGAGCGTACCGGCCGCCGGCGCGCCCGGCATCAACCTGCTGGAACCGGTCGATCCGGCCAACATCGTCAGCACCCCGTTTCCGGTGCGGGTGCAGTTCACCACCGAAGGCGGCGCCAACGTGGTGCCCTCGTCACTGCGCGTGTATTACGGCAGTTTCGGCATCAACATCACCGAGCGGCTGCTGAAACGGGCCCGCTTCGAACAGAACGAATTACGCATCGACAGCGCGGAGGTCCCTTCCGGCAAACATCGCCTGCTGCTCAGCATCGTCGACAGCAATAACCGCAGCAGCGAAAAGCTCCTGACCCTGATCGTCAAATAACCACCTCCACGGGAACCCCTATGAACGCTGTCCGCCTGACTCTCGGCACCCTGCTGCTGACCTTCTCCACCGCCTGCACCACCTACGCCGCGGATGTGCCAACGCCCGCCGCCGCTGCGGCCCCGACTGCAGCCGCAGCGCCGCTGGCGGCGGCTGAACCGGCCAGCCTCACCTTCCTCGACTCGACCTTGTTCGACAACATGCTGTCGCGCGAACTGGGCAAGGGCAACAAGGAAGTCGAAGTGCTGATTAGCGGCAAGATGTCACTCAACAACATCCCGCCCCGGGTCGACAAATGGATCACCGCCGTGGCGGAACAGGGCGAAGTGACGCTGAAACCGGTGGACTCGGCACTGCGGCCGAAATTCGTGCTGGGCCTGCTGCCGGTGGTGTACTCCTTCCTGAAGCAGGCGAACAGCGAGCGCCAGGTTAGCGCGGCCGGCAAATACAATGCGTCCGTGGTCTATCACGTCGACAAGAACAGCGGCGAGTCGGTGATCGACAAGATCGTCTTCCTGAAGAAGAAAGACTAAGCCGAAAGACGACGACTACACGCTAAGCCGGCGGCCGCCAGCCATACAGCGCCAGCGTGCTGTGGCCGCGCAGCAGTTGCGGGCCCAGCGCCTCCAGGCCAGCCGTCGGCGGCAGGCGCTGCACCACCGCCTGCGAACACAGCAGCGGCATCTCGAGGCTTTTGCACAGGCCCTCGATGCGGGCCGCAGCATTCACGGTACTGCCGATGGCCGTGTATTCATGGCGCTCCGCCGACCCGATATAGCCGATCACGGCCGGGCCACAGTGCAGGCCGATGCCGATCGTCAGGGCCGGTGCCTGCAAGGCCAGCGACTCCCGGTTCAGTTCGGCCAGCGCGGCCAGCATCGCGCACGCGGCGGCAAACGCCGCTTGCTCCGGCGCGGCCAGCGCATTCGGGGCACCAAAGAACGCCATCATGCCATCGCCGATGAACTTGTCGACGGTGCCGCCATGCTGATGTACCGCCGCCGTCATGCGCGCGAAATAGCGGTTCAACAACGCCACCAGTTGCTCGGCCGGTAATTGCTCGCTGATGCCGGTGAAATTGCGCACATCGGAAAACAGCACACACACCTCCACCTTGCGGCCCGCCTGGCCGGGATTGACGCTGCCGTCGAGGATCTGGCGCATCACGTGCGGACTGACCGAACCGCCGAAGGTGCGGCTCAGGCGCTGGCGTTCCCGCACCTGGCACCAGGCCTGCCAGATTGCCCGCGCCAGCAGGGCCAGCGTGGCGCAAGCCAGCGGCGCGGCCGGCGCCAGCCACAAGCGCTGGCGCAGCAGCAGCGCACTCAGCACCAGCAGCAGCAGCGCCAGCGCGCCCAGCCCCAGCACCTTGCGGCGCTGCGCCGTGCCGCACCAGAACAGCGTCGCAGCCAGGCAGCCCAGCCAGGTCCAGTGCGGCGCCAGCGGCGCGATCAGGCCGCCGTTCAGCATGCTGCGCAGCGTCTGCGCGTGCACCAGCATGCCCGGCACCTGATGGCGCCCGGGCCGCCAGGCCGCCAGCGGTACCGGCAGCTGGACCTGATCAAGGTCGTCCAGCACACTGCCCAGCAGCACTGCCCGGCCATGAAACAACTGCCGCAGCTGCGCGTGCTGGCCCTGCTGGACCAGCTGCAATACCTGCTGCAGCGGCACATACTGGAATGCCGGCCCCAGCTGGTAATTGATCAGGCCGCGCCACGAGCGCGCCTGCCCCAGCGCGGCCGCCATCGCACTCGACAAGGTGTGCGGCGTGCCATCGGGCTGCAGGGCGGGCTCCGGGTAGCGGCGCAGGCGACCGTCAGGGTCGCTCGTCATCAGCGCCGACACCGCGCCCTGCCACGGCGGACCTTGCAGCGCCAGCACGGCGGCATAGTCAAGCTGGAGGTCGCGGTACTGGCCACGCTGCACGTCCCAGGCCTTGGCGACCACCAGCGGCACCTGCTGTACGGTGCTCAGCAGACCACCCAGCAACTGCCGATGATAATCGGCCTCGGGGGCGCGCCGTGACAGCAACTGGTCATACCGTTTTTCCGGCAGCGACAGGTCGAGCGCGATCACCGCCGGGCCGGCCGCCGCCACCCCGGTCAGGAATTGGGCCAGATAGCGATGACTCAGGGCCAGCGGTTCATCGATGCTGTCGATAAAGGCATCGTCGATGCCGACCAGCACCACATCCTGCAGCACCGCCTGTGGTCCCAGTTGGCGCTGCAGGGCAAACAGCGCGTCCAGCAGCGGGGCATCCCAGCGCGCCGCCGGCAACGCCATGGCGGCGCACAACAGCAGCACCAGCAGATAGCGGAGCCAGGCGGCGCGGTCCACGTGGCGGTTCAGCGCGCCAAACTGGCGGCTTTGCTCAGGTCCGGACGGCGCGCCGCAATCTCGGCCCACACGGCGCGCGCGTCGTCGAGCAACTGCCGCCCTTGCAGCAGGGTCGCGTACAACACCAGTTCATCGATGCCGGCATCGGCCTCAGGCCGCAGCGCTGCCACGCTGGCACGCTCAGGCGCTGTGACGACGCTGAATTGCGCACTGGCCTGATGCAGCTCGCCATCGCGGTCTGAGCGGTAACTGACGCGCCAGCGATAGCTCTGGCCATCCTCCAATGCCTGGCCCGCCGACAGTTGCCAGTTCAGGCGATCGGTATTGGCCTGCGCCAGCAGCACGCCATCGGCGCGCTCCAGCGTCACCTGATAGCTGGCCGCTTCGCTCGACTCCCAGCGGAAATACGGCTGCCGGCTCAGCACCACGCTGCCATGGCGCGGGCCCAGCAACGTAATATCCTGCACCATGCGCATCCGCACCGCTGCGGCGCCGGTGTTGGCGCCGAGCGCGGCCGCCACCACCTTTTCGGCCAGCGAGCGGGTGCTCGGGGCGGCCCCCTGCAGCACCCGCACGCCGTCCCGATCGACCTCGGCCAGCAAGGGTCCGCTGAGCTGATAAATCAGGCGCGCGCCATAATGCGACAGCGAGGCGCGGCCATCCCGGTCCAGGCGCAGCTGCATGCCCGGTTTCAGGTAGCTCAGTAGCTGCAAGCGGCTGCTGGGGCCCGGCAGCACGACCTCGGCCCCGCCCTGCACATCGAGCACCAGCCCCAGTACACCATCGGCCCGGGCCGCGGCGGCCTGCAGCAGGCAGAAGCTCAGCAGCAAGCTGCGCCAGTAATGTTTCATGATAGGTCCTTCCGATCGCTCGCGTGCCGCACGCCGGGGTTAATAGCGGCGTGCTTCAAACAGATAATCACCACCACTGACATAGCCCGCCGACCGCGCCGCACCGTATTGCGGCACCTGCGGATAGGCTGCCGTGACCTGACCCTTGACGCTGTCAAACACGCTGCTGCCGGTATCGTAGCGCTGCACTTGCTGCAGCGACTGCAGCAGGCTCCACGCAAAGATCGAATGACCGTCCACTCCATCGTCTGCCACCGGTTCTTCACCGCCCGAGGACATCACCACCACCGAGCGCCGCGCCAGAATCTGGCCCGCATCAGGGCTGCTCACCACCTGCTGTTCGCGCGTGAAGGTGCCCGAATAACAGCTGTCCGACACCAGCATCACCTGGCTGGCCGGAATCGCTGCCAGCAGACGTGCCACGTCGCTGGTCGAGATCCAGTTGGCCGGATTGGTGCTGCTGGCGTCGGCGGGAATCCAATAGCCCTGCTGGCCGCTCTTGGCATTGCCGGTCATGTAGCCGTGGCCGGCGTAATACACCGTCACGCTGTCGCGCGGTCCCAGTTCGCGCGCCAGCGCCGCGATGCTGTTGACGATCTCGGCCTTGGTGGGATCGCGCAGTACACGCGCCTCGTAACCCAGATGCTGCGCCATCAGCGCCGCCACCGCCTCGGCATCCGGCAGCGCCGAATCGAGCGGCATGATGTTCGGATCGCGGTAATGATTGATCCCGATCACCAGCGCCACCTTGCGCTCGATCTGCGGCAGGAACACCGTGCTGGGCAAGCGCAACGGCGGCCGTGGGGGGGCCCCCCGGGGGCGGGGGGGGCCCGCCCCCCCCCCCCCGGGGGCGGAGCCGGGGGCGGCCGCCGGGGCCCCGCCGGCCGCGGGGGGGGGGGGGGGGGGGGGGGGGGGGGGGGGGGG
>JBGSBQ010000017.1:0-18544 GCA_041730475.1 Sphingomonadaceae bacterium | reverse complement strand
CACGGCGCTGGAAACCTTTGAGCGCGCACCGCATATCGTGGCCGGCCGCCTGCCGCAATTGCAGGCAATCACGCACGAGAACGATCATCTGGTGCCCGCCGTCGCGGCACGCAGCATCAGCTGGCGCAATGAGGGCTATCAAGTGCAGGGCTGGCTGCTGGCGCCGCTGAAGGTCGATGCCAGTGTGCGCCATCCGATGGCCGTCATCGTGCATGGCGGCCCGGCGGCGGCAGCCACGCCGACGTTTGTCGCGCCCGGCAAGGGCACGCGCGGCCTGATCCGAGACCTGACCCAGCGCGGCTATTTTGTGTTCCTGCCGAATCCGCGCGGCAGTTTTGGCCAAGGGCTGGCGTTCAGCAGCGCCAACCGGCGTGACATGGGCGGCGGCGACTGGCGCGACATTCTGGCCGGTATCGACGCGGTAGAGGCACTGGCGCCGGTGGATGACCAGAAGCTGGCACTGCTCGGCCATTCCTATGGCGGCTTCATGACGATGTGGGGCGTGACGCACAGCCAGCGCTTCAAGGCGGCGGTGGCCGGGGCCGGGATTGCCAACTGGATCAGCTACTACGGCCAGAACGGCATTGACCAATGGATGATTCCGTTCTTCGGCAGCTCGGCCTATGACGATCCGGCGATTTACCGCGCCGCGTCGCCGATCGAATCGATCCGCGCCGCCAAGACACCGACCCTGATCACCGTCGGCGAGCGTGACGTGGAATGTCCGCCGGCGCAGTCGGTCGAGTTCTGGCATGGTCTGAAAGCGATGGGCACGCCGACCACGCTGGTGATTTATCCGGGCGAGGGGCATTCCTTCCAACAACCGAAGCACCGCGCCGATGAACGGGCGCGCACGCTGGCGTGGCTGGAACGCTATCTCAAGTAAGGAAAGGCCGCTGGGGAAGTGGAATGCTGTTCTGCTAAGGCGCAGATCGGCTGGCAAACCCCAGCGGCGCAAAGCCGGGGTCAGACGGGGACGCCGAGTCCCGGCGGGTCTGACCCCAGTTTTTGCTCTGGGGTGCAAGCGCACGCTACGGCGCTTTAACGGAACGGCCTTTTCTTCAGACCGGTGCCAGCACCTTATGTGCCTGCTCGTCCGCGTGGTAAGAGCTGCGCACCATGGCGCCCACGGCGGCGTGCTTGAAGCCCATCTTGTACGCTTCTTCCTCAAACATCTTGAACACGTCCGGGTGCACATAGCGGCGTACCGGCAGGTGGCTGTTCGACGGCGCCAGATACTGGCCGATGGTCAGCATATCGATGTCGTGCTCGCGCATGTCGCGCATCACTTGCAGGATTTCCTCATCGGTCTCACCGAGGCCAACCATGATGCCGGACTTGGTCTTGACGCCCGGGTACATGGCCTTGAAGTCCTTCAGCAGCTTCAGCGAGTGCATGTAGTCGGAGCCGGGACGCGCTTCCTTGTACAGCCGTGGCACGGTTTCCAGATTGTGGTTCATCACGTCCGGCAGGCCGTCGGCGAAGATGTCGAGCGCCTTTTGCAGGCGGCCGCGGAAGTCCGGCACCAGCACTTCGATCTGGGTCGCTGGCGACAGTTCCTTGGTGCGGGTGATGCAATTGACGAAGTGCTGGGCACCGCCGTCACGCAAGTCATCGCGGTCGACCGAGGTGATCACGACATAGCTGAGGCGCAGCTTGGCGATGGTGTTCGCCAGATTGGCTGGCTCGTCGGTATCGAGCGGATCCGGGCGGCCGTGGCCAACGTCGCAGAACGGGCAGCGGCGGGTGCACTTGTCGCCCATGATCATGAAGGTAGCCGTACCCTTGCCGAAGCATTCGCCGATGTTCGGGCAGCTGGCTTCTTCGCACACGGTGACCAGCTTGTTCTCGCGCAGGATGTCCTTGATTTCATAGAAACGCGACGACGCCGAGGCGCCCTTGACGCGGATCCAGTCCGGCTTTTTCAGGCGTTCTACCTGCTCGATCGGTACGATCTTGATCGGGATGCGCGCAGTTTTGCTGGCGCCTTTTTGCTTTTCGCTCGGGTTGTAAGCGGGGGCAATGCTCGGAGTGGTTTCAGAAGTCATGGCTGCGTGCCGCGAGGGCAAAGTTAGTTGGTTCGTCGTATAGCGTTTATTGCAGCGGTTCCACTACGGCCAGAACCCGCGTCAATTCTTCTGCCAGCGCCTGTTGTACAGCGGCCAGCGGGGCGTCCACGCCCAGCGTGCGCATGTCGACCGTTTCCAGACCGGCATAACCGCAAGGATTAATCCAGGTGAACGGCGCCAGATCCATCGCCACATTCAGCGACAGGCCATGGTAAGTGCAGCCGTTGCCGCGCACTTTCAGGCCCAGCGCGGCGATCTTGGCGCCCTTGCGGAGGCCGTCGGCCACGTAGATGCCGGGCGCGCCGGCGATGCGCTCGCCAGCGAGATTATACGCCGCCAGCACATTGATGATCGCTTGTTCAATTTTATGCACGAACTGGCGCGCGTACAGCTTGCCGCCCGGCTTGTTGCGGCGCAGGTCCATCAGCAGGTAAATCACCACCTGGCCGGGGCCGTGGTAGGTGACTTCGCCGCCACGGTCGGTCTGTACCACGGGGATGGCGCTGGCGCCGGCCAGCAGGTGGCCGCGGGCGGCGCCCAGGCCCAGCGTGAACACGGGTGAGTGCTCGACGATCCACAGTTCGTCGCGGGTCTCCGGCGTGCGCGCGTCGGTGAACGCACGCATGGCGGCGAAGGTGCTGTCGTAATCGGCGTGGCCGAGGTGGCGTATCAGTGCCGTGTCGGCGGGAAATGTGGACATGGTCGGGCTGGGATGGCTGGTTTCATGCGGAAACCGTAAGCCCGCCATTATAAGCCAGTCACTTCAATCCGGTTGATGGTGGGCCAGCCATTGCTGCACGGACGGGCGCTGCCACTGGGCGGCGGCGTAGTCGCGCAACGCGGCCGGCACCGGATCGCCGTTCAGGATCAGGCGCTGCAGCATGATGGCGAGGTCGAGGTCGGCGACGCACCAGTGCTCGAACAGGTAAGGGCCGCGCACCAGCTGTTCCGCCACGCTGATCAGCCGCTGCGCCGCTTGTTGCGCTGCTGCATCCAGCGGCGCGCAGGCTTTGCCAAAAAATACGGTCTCGGTGTCGCGTTGCTGGCGCAGCGGCAACAAGTCGCTGCGTATCCAGCCTTGCAACTGACGGGCCCGGGCCCGCTCGTGCACATCCTGCGGATACAGCGCCGCAAATTGCCCGGCTGGAAAGACTTCTTCCAGATATTCGGTGATCGCGGACGATTCGGTCAGCAGGAAGTCGCCATGCACCAGCGCCGGCACCCGTGCCGTCAGCGACACCGCGCGGTAGGCCGGCAATTGGTTCTGGCCGGTGCCCAGATCGACCGTCTGCAGGCTGAACAGCAGTTGCTTTTCTTTTAATGCGACAAACACCGACATCGCCCACGGGCTGGTGAATAAACTGTCGACGTACAAGGTAAGTTCCATCACGACTCCTGTTTGTTTAGATTTATTCACATGTTAAGCTAGGCAAGTAGCCCAGTAAAACGAGTAATATTCGATATTCCTGCTAATTTTATTCACAAAGATATCCACAGGCCGATGCCCGGATGAGCAACCCCCGCCTGCCCAATTTTTCCGCCCTGCGCGCCTTCGAGGCGGCGGCGCGGCATGAAAACTTTTCCCGTGCCGCCGAGGAATTGCACCTGACCCATGGCGCGATCAGCCATCAGGTGCGTGCGCTGGAAGAAGAGCTGGGCCGGCCTTTGTTCGTCCGTAACGGGCGCAGCGTCAAGGTCACGGCGGACGCCCTGAAATTTGCCCAGTTTTTAGGCAAGACCTTCACCGACATCGGCCTCGCGGCCGAGGCGCTGCGGCCCTCCAGCGCCAGCCGGCGCCTGACGATTTCATCGATCCCATCGTTCGCGGCACGCTGGCTGGCGCCGCGTCTGGGCGCGTTTATCGACTTGCATCCGGATATAGAAGTGGTATTGCAGGCTAGTGGGCAGTTGCAGGATCTGGCGCGCGAAGGCATTGACGTCGGGATACGCTTCGGTCGCGGCAACTATCCGGGACTGGTGGTAGAGCGCCTGATGGGCGATATTTACTACCCGGTAGTAAGTCCCCACTATCGTGGCGGCCCCATGCCTGTGCTACCGGCTGACTTGCAGACGGCCGTGCTGCTGCGCTCGGTCGAGCCGTGGTCGCCGTGGTTGCGCAAAGCCGGGCTGGCACTGGCGGAACCGGCCGGTGGTCTGATGTTCGAGGATTTGTCGATGCTGGTGCGTTCCGCCGTCGACGGCAACGGCGTGGCGCTGGTACGCCATGTGGTGGCCATGCAGGAGATTGCCAATGGACAGCTGGTACGCCTGTTCGATATTGCGATACCGTGTCCGGATGAGTATTTCTTCGTGACGTCACCGGGCGCGGCCGGCAAGCCACAAGTGCAAGCCTTCCGTGCCTGGCTGCTGGCGGAAATCGATAAGTTCCGCCAGCAAATCGAGGGCTTTACATCACAATCTTGACCATCGGGTGGGCCGACAGTTCGCTGTACAGCGCGTCCAGCTGTTCGCGGCTGATGGCGCGCACGGTAACCGTCAGGCCGGTATAGTTGCCTTTGCCCGAAGGACGCACTTCCAGCTTGCCTTCATGGAATTCCGGGTCGTGCTTCAACACCACTTCCACGATCGTCGGCGCAAAATCGATATGGGTAGGCCCCATCACCTTGATCGGGAAGTCGCTCGGGTATTCAATGAGGGACTGTTCCGGTGGGATCGCTGCCATATTCATTCCTATCAATAAAAAACCGGCGGCATCACCGCGACGCCACCGGCCTCTATTGTAGCCAATTCAGCGCCGAGGCTACGACTTGCTGTAGCTTAACGCCGGCTCGGCCGCCAGCGCTTGGCCGGACAGCCTCTGCAGCCGGGCTAGTGCCGATTCCGGTCCCCCTGACGGCTGGCTGACCGAACGCCGTATCGCCTCCAGCTCGGCGGCCTGCTGCAGCGGGCGCTGGCCGATATCGTTGACGATGCGCAGCCCGGCTGCCTCGTTGCTGAGGTTCTGGGCGCGCCGCGTCAGGGCATTCAGGGCGCTGGAATTGCCGCGCAGGCCGGTCAGGCCCGCCAGCTGGCTCTGACGCTCGGCACGCAGTTGCTGCAAATCCTGCTGGGCCCGCGCTGTGGCCAGTTGTTGCAGTGCTTTTTTGGCGGCGGCATCGAAGTCGGCCAGCTGTTTCGACAGCGCATCGACGATGGTTTGCAATTCATCCATGTACTGGCGCGCGTCAGCCTCTTCCTGCAATTCCTGCGGCATGCGCGCCTTGTTCGCTTCCAGCTCGTCACAGAACAGCGTGATGGTGGCCTCGGCAATCTGGCCGGCGGCCAGACGCTCGGCCAGTGTGCCGGCCGCTTGCTCGTCGGTAGCGATCAGCTGGCGCAGCCGGACCACGTCCGCTTGCTCCTTGTCGAAGGCGCTGCGGGCGGCCGCCAGCTTGTGGGCGGCATTGCGCAGGCTGTCGGCCAGACGGTCGCGGTCGGCTTCGGTCGCCGTTTCCGGATCAAAATTGGCAATCGCTTCGGACACACGGTCGCCCAGAACGCCAAAATGTTTCGAGATCAGGCGTGCGGTCAAACCCCAGCCATTCGAGTTGCTCATGTCAGTCTTCCTTTCGTTGATGGTTTGCTACCCAAGCGCATCGCTCACTGGAGAACGATACGTTCCTGCTCCACCGGTATCCCAATCACAAAATCAACGTGGATACCGCGTTGTCCGGGATCGCCGTTCACGCTCTGGATCAGCTCCGTCGTGATCAGCAGATATTCCTTGCCGCCGCCGCGCAACTGGCGCACATACGGCATGAAGTAAATTTCCTGACGCAAGCCCTGACGGCCACCAGCGTCATCCAGCCGTACTTCGTTGCCGCGAAACGGTGGCAGGAACGCGGCGTCAGCGCCGGCATCACGCCAGAACTCCAGGCTGTCGCCGGCGCCGAAGACCAGCGCCAGGTCGGCCGCCACGCCATCGGCTTCCAGCTGGGCCCGGGACAGCGTGTAGCTGCGGTCGCCCAGACCGTAGCCGGCCTCGCCCATATATGCTTGCTGTTGCTCGGCGCTTTCCGGGATCACCCGGGCCAATTGGGTGCAGTACAGGATCTCGGCAACGTTGCCGTGCGGGTCCTGATAAATTTGCAGGAACTTTTCGTCTGCATCGATGTCACCCTTGTTCAGGTAATAGCGGTATAGGCCGCCACTCTGGTTCAGTTTCAGTTGCGAGACGGCCTCGATGCGGGTGTCGCCGGGTGCTGGCAGCGTCACCAGCGAACCGTCGACCACGGCACGTATCAGCGCCGCTTGCTGCAAGGTGAGCAGGCTGCCGATACGGGCGCGCAAGGGCAGGCCATCATCGACCCGCTGTGCTTCGGCATTACCGGCCAGACGGGCCGCGCCGGCATGCAGGTATTGGTAAGCATCACTCCAGCCCATATCAATTCCTTTCAAATGAATAGTGCGTGGTGGTGGTGCTGCGCAGGCGGCGCAGTTTGCGCACGGTGTAGAGCGCCAGCCACAGCAGTCCGCTGACCAGCGCCAGCCACATCAGGCCGCGCAGCACGCTCAGGCCGAACGACGCTGGCGCGGCGGCTGGCGCCGGAGTCTGGGCCATGGCCGGGCTGGCGGCCGGGGCGGTGTTGCTATCCCATTCGGTGTGACGGTTGTGGGGGACGCTAACCGGCTGCGGCTGGCTCATGGCGCGGCCCAGCATGAACCCCATCACGCCATACATGAAGCCGTTGTTCGGCTGCGGCACGATCACTGGCTGGGGTGCCTGTGTATAAACGGGTGGGTTATGCACAGGCACTGGCGCCACGACCGGGGGCGCGACTGGCGGCGGCGGCGGGGCGGCGGCCGCGCGCCGGGCATCCAGCGTTTTCAGGGCGTTGGCCTGAGCAGCGTTACGCTCCATATCGCGTGACAGGGCCGAGTTGCTGCGCGCCGGTGGCATGGGAGCAGCCCTTGCATTGTTGCCTTTTTGAGAAGAAAATCCGCCTTTGTATCCCGAGGCTGTGCCAGAATGGCTACTGGCCGGCCGCGCTTCTGCCGACAGGTCGCAGCTGACCAGCAGCGCGATCGTCATCACCAGCGCAAGGGAGATCGACTTCATGATGTCCATCCGTTCAAAGTTGAATGAAAATCAGCATAGCGTTCTGACAATCCGACTGCATCGGTAATAAAAGGCTCGCTTCACCATGACTCGCAAATATCTGGACATGAATCAGCACGATGCCCTGTACAAGGTGGCACGCAGCTATCCCGGCGGGATAGAGGCGCTGTCGCAGTCCATGGGCATTTCTGTCAACGTACTGCGCAACAAGCTGGCGCCGTCGATTGCATCACACTACCCGTCGTTTGAAGAGGTTTCTGCCATCGTCGATCTGTGCCATCGGGCCGGCGTGGCCGAGGCGCATCTGCCACTGCACGCGCTGCTGGTGCGGCATGGCATGGCCGCGTTCGTCGTACCACGACCGGACCAGATGAGCGATGACGATTTGTCGCAGACCGTGTGCAAGGTGATGAGTCAGGTGGGCGCGGTGGCCGAGGCGGTATCGAGTGCGCTGATGGATGCCAAAGTGACGTCGGCTGAAGCGGATCTGATCGAACGCGAGTTTCAGGGAGCGTTGTCGGCGTTGGGTGAATGGCGTGCGCGTCTGCGCATGAAGGCCGACCAAAGATAAAAAAAGCCAGCCGGGGAGGCTGGCCCATTGCGCTGCTGCGCAAAACCGGGATTAGCGCGACAACTGATTCTTGTCGCGGCCATCTTCCTTGCGTTTGTCCGGGTCACGGCGCTGGTCCGGATTACGGCCCGGATCATGCGGCTGTGGCGGCGCCGGTGGTGGCTGCACCACGGGCGCCGGACGGACCGGTTGCTGCTGGACTTGCGGCACAGCTTGCTGCTGTTGACGCTGCTCCTGCTGCCAGCGTTGCTGAGCTTGTTGCTGCGCTTGTTGCTGAGCCTGTTGCTGGGCCTGTTGTTGAGCTTGCTGCTGGGCTTGCTGCTGAGCCTGCTGTTGGGCTTGTTGTTGCGCCTGTTGCTGCGCTGTGGCACGTTGTGCCTGATCCCGCTGGAATTGCTCTCGCTGGGCCTGTTCCCGCTGCCCATTGTCCCGCGAGAACGGCTGCTGCTGCGGCGACGATTGCTGCGGCGTCGTGGCACGCTGCGCCTGTTCGCGCTGGAATTGCTCACGCTGGAATTGCTCGCGCTGGGCCTGTTCGCGCTGCCCGTTATCCCGTGAGATCGGCTGTTGCTGCTGCGGCGACTGCTGTTGCTGCGCCGTGGCACGCTGCGCCTGTTCACGCTGGAATTGTTCGCGCTGGACCTGATCCCGCCGATACTGATCGCGGACCTCAACTTCCTGCCGTTGCTGGCGTCGCACATCGTCTGCAAAGCGGCTGCGTGGCTCCGTCACGGCTGGTTGCACCGGCTGCGTTACCGGCGCCTGAGTCTGCAACTGATTCCCCGGACGCGCCGGGTTCTGCGGCACCCGGTCGCCACCGTCGGCACGGCCATCCCGGTCGCGGTCACGGTCACGGTCACGGCGATCCCAAGTGCCACGCCCCGGGCCGAGCGGCTGCGGCGCCGTCACCTGCGTCACGCCCTGCAACTGCGCCGGCGTTGCCGTCACGCCCACCCCGCGATTCACCGCTACCCGACGTCGCGCATCGAACTGATCACGCGGCAACACGGTCACGCCATCGCGGTAATCGCGCGAACGCTCGCGGTCGCTATCCGTGCGACGCGCCTCGACCCGGCCATTGTGAGTCCAGTTCCAGCGCCGCTCATGATCGACCGAGACCCGGAACGGCGGCACATAGTGATCCCGTGGTCCCAGCGGATACCAGCCCAGTCCCGGGGCATGGCCGCGGCTACCCGCATTCACCTGCAACTGATTGCCACCAACCCAGCCCACCAGCGCTGGCGACCAAGCCGGCCGACCGACGAAGCGCCCCGGCGCCCAGCACCAGCGGCGATCCACCAGCACCCAGCGGCCATAGTGCGACGGCGCATAACCCCACGGCGCATTGTCGACCCAGGTCCAGCCCCACGCATCACGCCAGATCCACTGGCCATCGCGGTACGGCGCCCAGTCGGCGGCGACCACGCGCGGCGTCCAGACGGCGCCATACTCGGCGGTTTCGCGCCAGCTGCCATTGCGGTCCAGTTCTTCGTAGCCCGTCACTTCGGCCGGAATGTAGCGCGTCGAAATGGCGGCATCGTCTTCGCGGTCGCGGGTTTGGGCCCAGATATCGAAGTAATCGCGCCCGGCGACGGTGGTGCGGATATTGTCCAGCCCAACCTCGGCACGCCGGCCATTGGCCACCGTCATGCTGGCGCCGGCGCCATCTACCCGGGCGCTACCGGCCAGCACGCTGACCTGGGTGGTATCGGGCGTACGGTCGGCGTCGACCCGGATTGCACCGGGTTCGATCAGTGTCACGCGCGCTTGCGGCGTACTCAGTTCAAAATCGCGCAGCAGGTCGGGGTTCTTGACGCGGATAATCACGCTGCCGTAGTTCAGCCGCAGACGCAGCAAATCGTCGTCCAGCTCCGTCACTTCCAGATCGGAATCACCATCGACGCGCACCGCCGTCGAGCCAATACGAAATTCAGTGCGTCCGCCACGACTGGTGGAAATATGGTCGCCATTGCTGACCGGCCAGTTCAGGATGGCCGCCGCCGGCTCACCTTCGCCCAGCAAGGTGACTTGGCCCTGCACACTGGAAATCCGGCCCACGGTACCCGGCGCCTCAGCCAGTGCGGCGCCGGCCCAGACGGCCAGCGCGGCCACCACCATCGATTGCAAAACTGTGCGGCCCATGGCTGCGCTCCTCTGTCATTTTTGTTGTATGGCCGCACCCCGGCGACCTGCAGCTATTTAACGCCGCCACCCGGCACCGGACTACCGGGGTTACAAATAATTGCAAATTGGCAGACTGGTCAGTTCGCAGCGCCGCCCCGTTTTACGAAGAACAGCGCCGCCCCGACCGCCATCAGCAGGCCGCCAAACACCCGGTTCTGCTTCTTGATGGCGCGCGCATCGCGGAAGAAGCGCTGCATCGACGAGGCCAAGAAAGCGTAGCTGTGCATCACGATCAGGTCGATCGTGCACATGGTGGCGCCCAAAATCAGCAATTGCGGCAGCAGCGGGGCATTCTGGGTAATGAATTGCGGCAACACGGCGACCATGAAAATGATGCCTTTGGGGTTGGTGGCATTGGTCAGGAAGCCCGTTAGCAAACGCTTGCGCACCGACGGCAGTTGCAACTCGGCCGGGCGGTCGTCGGCGCTGACGCTGACCTTGGCGCGCCACTGGCTCAGGCCCAGGTAAATCAGGTACAGCGCGCCGACCGTCTTCACCACATTGAAGGCGATTTCCGAGGCCAGCAGCAGCGAGCCCACACCAGCACCGGCGATAAAGAAAATCAGCAGCAAGCCCGCCTGCAAGCCCAGAATCGTGGCGCTGGCGCGCTTGACGCCATACGACAGGCCATGCGACATCGACAGCACGGCGCCCGATCCGGGCGAAACCGCAATGATGCAGGCGGCAATGACGAAGGTGATCCAGGTGGCAAAGCTCATACGGTATCCAAGGCAGGGGGACGGACCGGCACAATACCGGGCAAGAGGGAACATTGTAACGGGGCAGCAAGTTCTGCGCCGCTGTCCGGCCCGGCTGAGGTAAGATTGCCTGTCCTACGATTCCTCCCGACACCATGATCCCTCACACTTTGGAGCAACACTAATATGGCTGGTTCCAGTCTGCTGGCCCTGATCGATGACATCGCCACCATCCTCGACGACGTGGCCCTCATGAGCAAGGTGGCGGCCAAGAAAACCGCCGGCGTGCTGGGCGACGACCTGGCCCTGAATGCGCAGCAGGTATCCGGGGTGCGGGCCGAGCGCGAACTGCCAGTGGTGTGGGCGGTGGCAGTGGGTTCGCTGAAAAACAAGGCCATCCTGGTGCCGGCGGCGCTGGCCATCAGCGCCTTCGCGCCGTGGGGCATCACACCCTTGCTGATGGCGGGCGGCACCTATCTGTGCTTCGAGGGTTTCGAGAAAATCGCGCACAGCTATCTGCATCCGGAAGAACAAGCCCAGCACCACAGCGAACTGACGGCGGCCTTCAGCAATCCCGAGGTCGATCTGCTGGCACTGGAGAAAGACAAGATCAAGGGAGCAGTCCGGACCGACTTCATCCTGTCGGCCGAAATCATCGTGATTGCGCTGGGCACCGTGGCCGAAGCCCCGTTTGCGCAGCAGGTGACGGTGGTCGGCGGGATTGCGCTGGTGATGACGGTCGGCGTGTACGGCCTGGTGGCGGCCATCGTCAAGATGGACGATGCCGGCCTGTACCTGAGCCAGCGCACCGGCGCTCTGGTGCAGGCGGTCGGGCGGCTGTTGCTGGCGGCGGCACCCAAGCTGATGAAGCTGCTGTCGGTGGTCGGCACGGCGGCCATGTTCATGGTCGGCGGCGGCATCCTGATGCACGGCCTGCCGGGCGCACACGACGTGGTCCACCACGCCACCGACGCAGCCAGCGCGGTACCGGGTGTGGGCGCGCTACTGGGCGCCATCGTCCCGACCTTGATCGATGCCGTCGCCGGCATCATCGCTGGCGCACTGGCGCTGGCCGTGGTCAGCGCGGTCGGCGCTGTGTTACGCCGGCTCAAACGGCAGGGCTAATTCTTCTGCTATGATCGGGACGCCTGCGCCGCCCGGCGTCGGCCCCCCATCGCAAGGAGATGCCATGTCCTCCCCAAAAATCCAGGGCCCGACAGCGGCCTTCGTCGGCGCCTCATGGCTGGCATTGCTGGCCGGTGCCGTCACCTATCTGATCGGCCTGTGGAACGCCAGCATGCAGCTGAACGAAAAAGGCTATTACTTCACGATCCTGGCCTATGGCCTGTTTGCCGCCGTCTCGCTGCAAAAGTCAGTGCGCGACCGCGCCGAACAGATCCCGGTCAGCGGCATCTATTTTGCCATGTGCTGGTTCTCGCTGGCGCTGACCCTGCTTCTGCTGACGGTAGGGCTGTGGAATGCCACACTGGCGGCCAGCGAAAAGGGCTTTTATGCGATGTGCTTCGTGCTCAGCCTGTTTGCCGCCGTCGCCGTCCAGAAAAACGTGCGTGACCTGAAACTGGCGCAGCAGACTGGCACCGACTAAATCACACTGGCCTAGCTTTTCGGCTTTTTAGGCTTGGGCAACGGCAGGGCGGCCACCGTCACGCGGGCCAGCTCGCTGAGCCAGTCGCGCTCATCCCAGCGTTCGCCATCGATGCGGTACCAGTTGCTGGCACCGGGATAGGGCGGGACTTCGTCTGGCTGGCCCAGCAAGGCCAGGCCACTGGCCGTCGGCTTCAGGAACAGTTGCTCGTCGGCGACGATGGCAAAAAACTTGCCATCGCAATACAGGCCAAACTCGCCAAACATGCGCTTGGCACTGACGCTGCCGGCCCCGGCCATCTGGTCGACCAGAAATTCTACGGTACCGAGAGTCGATGCCATGCTGGCGCTAGCTGCAGGTCTGGGTACCGGCTGCGATCGCCTTCAGGCGGGCCGGATCCAGCATTTCAATTTCACGATTGCTGACCCGCAGCAAACCTTCCTTCTTGAAGCGCGACAGCAAGCGGCTGATACTTTCGATCGTCAGGCTCAGGTAATTGCCGATTTCCTCGCGCGACATGCGCAGCTGGAAGGTCTGGGCCGAATAGCCGCGCGCCTCGTAGCGCGAGGCCAGATTGACCAGAAACGCGGCAAAGCGCTGCGTCGATTGCATATTCCCCAGCAACAGCATGACGCTCTGCTCGCGCGTGATTTCCTGACTCATCATGCGGTGGAAATGACGCAACAGCGTCGGCATATCGGCCAGCAACTGCTGCAGGCTGGCGAACGGGATTTCGCACACTTCGCTGTCTTCCAGCGCCAGCGCGTCGCAATGGTGGCGATCGGTACTGATCGCGTCCATGCCCAGCAGCTCGCCAGCCATCTGGAAGCCGGTAATCTGCTCGACGCCTTCCTGATTGACCTGATAAGTCTTGAAATGCCCGAGCCGGATCGCGTACAGGTTCTGGAAACTGTCGCCGATACGGAACAGTGTCGCCCCGCGCGGAATCTTGCGGCGGCGGCCGATAATCTGGTCGAGACGGTCCATGTCGACCGTATCGAGCCCCATAGGGAGACACAGTTGGTGCATGCTGCAACTGGAACAGCGCGCGCGCAAGACGTCGGCGCTAACGCCCGGCAGGATCAGAGAGGGCAGGGTGGAAATCATGTATGCATTTTAGTTCATTTGTCAGGTAACAGTCCAATCCGCGCCCGCCTGGCGCTGCCGCAGATTTTTTTGCACTGGCCGCCGATAGCCGTTAGGCTTACGCATTCTCACCCTGATCGCCTGCTTATGGCCACCGCCACGCCGCCCCGCCTCGACCAGCACCTGTGCTTCAAGCTATACAGCACCTCGCTGAAAATGACCCAGTTGTACAAACCGCTGCTGGCCGAACTGCGCCTGACCTACCCGCAATATCTGGTGATGGTGGTGCTATGGGAGCAGCAAGGGCTGGGCATCAAGGACCTGGCGGCCCGCCTGCAGCAGGACTCCGGCTCGATCACGCCGCTGGTCAAGCGCCTCGAAGCGGAAGGGTATCTGTTGCGCCAGCGCGACCCCGCCGATGAACGTAACCGGGTCTTGACGCTGACGCCCGCCGGCCTGGCGCTGCGCGCCGCCGGCGTGCGAGTCAGCGCCGCCATCGCCGCCGCCTGCGCCATCAGCCACCAGGACGTTGACCAGCTGATGCTGGGACTGTCCCAACTCAACCACAATCTCGACGCTTGAGCTGCGCGCGGCCAGCGCCGCGCGCCGCCAGACCGCCCGGTGAAAAATATATTGCACGCTAATTGATTGTGCGCTATATTTGAGTCCTGCCCGCGATTCGCGGGTTTTTCCCGATCAAATACTTAGTACGCTAATCATTAGCGTAACAACCTTCACCAAGGAAATCACATGAAACCACGCGCCATCGCCCTGTTGTCCGCCACCCTGCTGGGCGGCTTCGTCTTGCCCAGCCAGGCTGCCACTGCCGACACCACCGTGGTGCTGGTGCATGGCGCCTTCGCCGACGGTTCTAGCTGGAACAAAGTGATCCCGCTGCTGACCGCCAAGGGACTGAAAGTGGTTGCCGTGCAAAATCCGCTCAGCTCGCTGGCCGACGACGTCGCCGCAACCCAGCGCGTGATCGATGCCCAGACCGGCAAGGTGGTACTGGTCGGCCACTCGTGGGGCGGCACCGTGATCACCCAGGCCGGCAGCGCCGACAAGGTCAAGGCACTGGTCTACGTGGCGGCGTTTGCGCCCAATGAAGGCGAAGCCACCGCCACCCAGGGCAAGGATTATCCGACCCCGGTCGGCATCACCACGCTGCAAGCGGACGCCGGCGGCTACCTGTGGTTGCCAGCCGCTTCGGTGGCCAGCAATTTCGCCCAGGACCTGCCAGCGGCCGACAGCGCGCTGATCGCCATGACCCAGGGCCCGATCAATGGCAAGGCGTTTGGCGAGAGCGTCAGCGTGGCCGCGTGGAAGAGCAAGCCAAACTACTACGTCGTGGCCAGCAACGACCGCATGATCGCGCCAGCCCTGCAACTGGCCTACGCCGCCAAACTGCACGCCAGCACGACCGTGCTGAACACCAGCCACGTGCCGATGCTGTCGCAGCCGAAGCAGGTCGCCGCCGCGATCCTGGCCGCCGCCCAGCGCTAAGGGCCTAGCGGCTGGCAAGCCGCAAGTTTGATTCATCCTTGCCAAGGTGGGGTATTGATAGGAGAATTCGCTGACACACCAGCCTTTCCCTGCGCTGCCCCATCCCCCCTACAAGGATGAAATGAAGCCTCTCGGCATCAAAGCCAAAGTCGCCCTCGCCACCAGCGTCACGTCCATCCTGATGATTGCGCTGGTGACGGTGGTACAAATGCAGCGCATGCAGGATGACTTCACCAAAGTGCTGTTCACCCAGCAAACCGCGCTGATCAACCGTACCGCCGAGGAGCTGGACGACAAGCTGCAGATGCTGCTCGACATCATTACCCTGTCCGCCAGCAACCAGCCACCCGCCATTTCCGCCAGCACTGACCAGCTGCGCGCCTATTACCGCGACCGCGCCGTGCTATCGCTGTTCGACGACCTGCTGGTACTCAGCCCGGAAGGCAAGATCATTGCCGACCTGCCGGCCCAGCCCGGCCGCGTCGGCATCGACGCCGCCGACCGCGCCTACTTCAAGACGGTGATGCGGACCCGCAAGCCGATGATCACCGAGCCGCTGATCGGCCGCGCCAACAAGCAACCCATCGTGCAGATGGCGGCCCCGGTGCTGAACGACAAGGGCGAAGTCAGCTGCGTGCTGATCGGCGTACTGCGCTTGTACAAAGACAACCTGCTGGGCCACCTGCGCACCGCCAAGGTCGGCCGCACCGGCTACTACTTCGCGCTGACCCGCACCGATGTGCCCCTGTATGTGTTGTACCCAGACGTCAACCGCCTGCTGAAACCGCGACCCACGAATGCCAATCCGGCCACCACGCGCGCACTGCAGCAGGGCTTCGAGGGCACGGTCATCAGCACCAACAGCGCCGGCCTGCGCGCCCTGAACAGCTTCAAGACGCTGAAGACGGTGGACTGGGTGCTGGCCGCCTCGCTACCGGTGGAAGAAGCGTTCGAACCGTTCAATGGCGTACTGTCGCGCCTGCTGATCTGGAGCGCGCTGGCCTCGCTGCTGGCCGCCGGCCTGATCGGCTGGCTGACCTTGCGCCTGATGGCGCCGCTGATGCAGCTGCGCGACGCCATCGTTGCGCTGCGTCTCGACGCCAGCCGCTACACGCCGCTGCCGGTGCAGACGGAAGACGAAGTGGGACAGCTGACCCACGCCTTCAACGGCCTGATGCAGGAACGCCTGGCGGCCGACGCGCGCCTGCAAAGCCTGATCGAATTCGCGCCGAACGCCATGGTTGCGGTCGGCATCGACGGGTGCATCGAAACCTTCAACCGCGAAGCCGAACGCTGCTTCGGCTACCAGCGCGACCAGATCCTCGGCCAACCGCTGGAAACGCTGATCCCGCTACGCCTGCGCAGCGTCCACGCGCAGCACCGCACCCAGTTTTTTGCCGAACGCCTGAGCCCGGAGCCAATGCGCATGGGCAGCGGCAGCGACCTGTGGGGCTTGCGCAGCGATGGCAGCGAATTCCCGATCGAGATCAATCTGAGCGCGGTGCGCACCGACCAGGGCACCAAGGTGCTGGCCGTGATTTCCGACATTACCGAGCGTTACCGCTTGCGGCTGGAACTGGAGGCGCGTGCCGAAGAACTGGAACGCGAACGCGACCGCGCCGAAGCAGCGAATCGCGCCAAGAGTGAGTTCGTGGCCAATATGAGCCATGAAATCCGCACCCCGATGAATGCCGTGCTGGGCATGGCCTACCTGCTCGGCAACACCACGCTGACCACCCAGCAGCGCAAATACCTGAGCATGGTGCGCACCTCGGGCCAGTCGCTGCTGGGCATCCTGAACGACGTGCTCGATTTCTCCAAGATCGAGGCGCGGGCGATGGATGTGTCACCGGTGGAATTCGACCTCGACGATACCCTGAACGCGCTGGCCACCACCATGACCATGAATGCCGGCGACAAGGAACTGGAACTGGCGATCGCCGTCGATCCCGACGTACCGCGCCAGCTGCGCGGCGATTCGATGCGGCTGCAACAAATCCTGGTCAATCTGGCCGGCAACGCCATCAAATTTACCGAGCAAGGTGAAGTGGTGGTCAGCATCAGCGTCGAGCGCCACGACGGCGCGCAAGTCACGCTGCGCTTCGAAGTGCGCGACACCGGCATCGGCATCACCGCCCATCAGCAGGCCCAACTGTTCCACGCCTTCTCGCAGGGCGACCAGAGCATCACCCGGCGCTTCGGCGGTACCGGGCTGGGGCTAGCGATCACCAAACGCCTGATCGAGCTGATGGGCGGCCTTATAGCGGTCCACAGCGTGCCCGGACAGGGCACGGCGTTCTGGTTCTCGCTGCCGTTTGACGTCTTGCCAGCGCACAGCGAACGCCGGCGCAAACCGGCGCTGGGCGAGCTGCGCCTGCTGGTGGCCGACGACAACCGCACCAGCCGCGAGCTGATCGGCAAACTGATACGGGCCTGGGGCTGGCATGCCGATGAAGTCGATTCCGGCAGCGCCGCCCTGCAATGCTACCGCGCCAGCGTACAGGCCGGCCAGGCCTATGATGTGGTGCTGACCGACTGGCACATGCCCGACATGGACGGGCTGACCACGGCCAAGAGCATCCGCGCTGCGGCACCGGTCCAGCGCCAGCCCATCGTGGTGATGGTCAACGCCTTCGCACGCGCCCAGCTCGACGACATCTCCAGTGCGCCGGAAGCGGATGCCGTGCTGGTCAAGCCGATCACCGGTTCCAGCCTGTTCGACGCGCTACATCAGGCGCTGGCCGCCCAGCAGGCTGATGGCGAACCGGCCACGCTGCCCGACCCCGGCATCGTCGAACGGCTGCAAGGCCGCCACTTCCTGCTGGTCGAAGACAACCTGCTGAACCAGACTGTGGCGCGCGGCATCCTCGAACATGCCGGCGCTACGCTGGACGTGGTCAGCGACGGCCAGCAAGCGGTTGACCTGTTACGGCAACATGCGGCGCGCTACGACCTGGTGCTGATGGACATGCAAATGCCCGTCATGGACGGCTTCACCGCCACCGAAGTACTGCGCCGCGAACTGCAGCTGCAGCTGCCGATCATCGCCATGACCGCCGGCGTGCTGGGCTCCGAACGCAAGCGCTGCATGGATGCCGGCATCAGCGACTTCATTCCCAAGCCGGTCGAAGTGGAACAGATGCTGGCCGTGATCCAGCGCCAGCTAGCCGCGCAGCCAGCGCGCCCCGCACCCGCCACGCCGGCGCTGCTGCCGGCCGCCGAGCCCAGCGTCTTCAACATGGATAGTCTGATGCGCGTCATGGGCAAGGATCCGAAAGGGCGCGCCGTGATGTTCAAGATGGTGCGCGGCGCGCTCGACTCCGGCATGGCCCCGGTCGAACAAGCCGGCGTGGCGCTGCAGGAAGGCCGGCTGCGCGACGCGGCCGGCCTGTTCCACAGCCTGCGCGGTGCAGTCGGCGTGCTGGGCGCCAAGCGCCTGGTGCAAGCAACCATCGAGGCCGAAAGCGCCATCAATGAACAGCGCAACGACGAGGTGACGCAACGCTATCAGGACGTCAGGGTAGCGCTGGAGCAGACACTGGCCCAGGCCCGCGCCTGGCTGGAACGGGAGGAAAGCTGACGCAGTCCATATTGATAATAATTCTCATTTACAGTTGTAAAGATTGTTGTTACACTCGCCGCACTGTCCTTCATCGTGCCAGCCAGTCGTAACCCTCTGTGTGTTTGCGCCGCCAGCCAGATTCTCTCACCCGGAAAAACTGACCATGGCCATTACCAGTCGCAAACACGCCCCTTCCCGTCTGCCCC
>JBGSBQ010000016.1:0-18653 GCA_041730475.1 Sphingomonadaceae bacterium | reverse complement strand
ACTGCATATGGTGGAGGTTAAAAAGGAATGGTCGAAAGTCAGTCAAGTTCCATTTGAATCATTGTTCGAACACGTTTTTCTTTCGCATGAAATAAAACAACGCAAACCACATCCAGAAACGTTCAAATGGGTCTGTTTACAACTAAAGATAGAGCCAGAAAAGGTTTTGTTTATCGATGATAGTCCACAGCACATAACTGGTGCACATGAAGCCGGATTACAGACATTTTATTACCAGAATGACGCGGATTTTTACGCGCTTTTTTCTTGACAAATTTCAACTAACAAAGAACCCGATGTATAGAAGCCTTGCGTCAGGCGTCGTTCGCGCGGACCACGGGGAAATCGATGTCGGTCTGGGCCACGTTGTTGATGTAATTGGTCCACACGTTCAGCGCCACATGCTGGACTATCTCGATCACCTGCGCGTCGCTGTAACCGGCCGCTCTGACCGCCAGCATTTCCTCGCTGCCGATGTGACCGCGCTGGCTCGCCACGGCGACGGCAAAGCGCACGGCGGCATCGGCCTTGGCATCGAGCGAATGCCCGTTGCGGTTGGCGCGGATTTCGGCGGCGTCCAGTTTGGCCAGATGCAGGCCAATATAGGTGTGGGCCGACAGGCAGTAGTCACAGCCGTTTATCTGGGCCACAGCCAGCGCGATGCGTTCGCGCGTGGCGACTGGCAGTTCGCCCTTGCCCAAGGCGCCGGACATGCCGAGGTAGCCTTCCAGCGCAGCGGGACTGGCCGATACCATGCGGAACAAGTTGAATGCCGCGCCCAGTTGCTGTTTGACGGCGTGCAGCAATGGTTGCGATGCGGCCGGTGCGGTGTCGATGGTGGCGGGGGTGGCAATACGGGACATGTGCAGCTCCTTGAGTGAGGGGAGGGGGGAGCGAGGCCGGGGTGGCATCGATGGAGTCACTATATGTCCTTCCAATGAGCGACACTAGATGGTAAAAGTGCGATACTTATTTCCATAATATGGAAGGATGGAAATGGACAGACTGGAATCGATGCAAGTGTTGTTGGCCATCGTTGCCGCCGGCAGCTTGTCGGCTGCGGGGCGGCAGTTGGGCATGCCGCTGGCCACTGTCAGCCGCAAACTGTCGGAACTGGAAGCGCACCTGAAAACCCAGTTGCTGCTGCGCTCGACCCGGCAACTGACGCTGACCGAAGCCGGGCGTAATTATGTTGCTGCCTGCCAGCGCATCCTCGATGAGGTGCACGACGCTGAGCGCGCCGCAGCCGGCGAGTTCAGTGCACCACGGGGCGAGCTGGTGGTCTCTGCGCCCATCGTGTTCGGACGCTTGCACCTGCTGCCCGTGATGTGTGAATTCCTCCAGCACTATCCTGACGTCAAGGTCAGGCTGGCCCTGAGCGACCGCAATGTCAACTTGCTGGAGGATCATGTCGATCTGGCGTTGCGGATCGGGTCGCTGCCCGACAGCGGGATGACGGCAGCACCGGTGGGGACGATTGCGCGGATCGTGTGTGCCAGCCCGGTCTATCTGGCTGAGCACGGGCGGCCGCTCAGTCCCTACGATCTGAGCGGACACGGTTGCGTCAGTTTTGACGTGCTGGGCGTGGCGGACCGCTGGCGCTTTAGCATGGGCGGGGCGGAGGTGGCGATTCCGATCCAGCCCCGGCTGGCGACGAATACGGCGGAAGCGGCAATCGACGCTGCCATCGCGGGCTTGGGGGTGACTTGTGTGCTGTCGTATCAGGTGGAGGAAGCGCTGCGCACGGGCCAGTTGGCGGTGCTATTGCGGGAGTTTGAGCCTGCGGCCATCCCGGTCAGTTTGCTGTATCTCGGGCATAGTTATCTGCCGTTGAAACTGCGGGCGTTACGGGATTTTGCGGTGCCGCGTTTGCGTGCGCGGCTGCAGGGCGCGAATGCGACCTTGATGGAGCAGTAATGATGGAGCAGTAACGATGGAGCAGTAACGACGATGCAGCAACGATACCGCGCCAGCGTGGCGCGGTGCGGGGCGCAGCCGAGACGGGCTGCGCCGGTAGGGACTTACTTGACCAGCAGGTGCAGTTTTTGTTTGACGTCCTTGAACTGCTCGGCTTCCGGCAGCGCCGGAATGGTCTTGGTGATCGATGGCCAGGCGCGGGCCAGGTCGACGTTGATCTGGATGAAGTTCTGCTGGTCGGCAGGGACGTCTTCCTCGGCGAAAATGGCGTTCACCGGGCATTCGGCCACGCAAACGGCGCAATCGATGCACTCGTCCGGATCAATGGCCAGGAAGTTCGGGCCTTGGCGGAAGCAATCGACCGGGCACACATCGACGCAATCCGTATAGCGGCAGCTGATGCAAGATTCGGTGACAACGTGGGTCATAACAGTCCTATCAATGTGGGGTGTGCGGCAGCGCCGGCGGGCGAGCGGGCGCCCGGCCGAAGTCAGCAAAGTACTGTATTTTAAGGTAATTCGCTATTTCTCACAAACTGCCCTTATATACAATACCTATAAGCAAATGCGAGCAAATGCGGATAAATGCGCGTCAGGCCGCCGCCCGGATCTGTTTCAGCAGCGATTCCCAGCGCAGGCTCTCGCTGCGGCCGTCTTCGCAAAAGGTGATGGTGTTGCCGCGCGTGCCATCATTAACGGTGATGGTCCAGTGTAACAAGTCGGCACCCATGGGCGGCGGGCTGGCCGACTGGGCCTGAAAAAATCCATGGTCGGCCAGCGCCGCCTCCAGCGCGCGGCCGTGGCGGTTGGTGCTGGTGTCGATTTCATAATGCTCGCCCTTGCCGGCAAAGCCGCCGCGGGCCGTGGCTGTGATGTTCATGCGTCGCTCCACTGTCTGCTGTTGTTGCTCAGTTAATAAACTACGGGGTGCTGGCGGGGCCCGGTTCCGGCTCTTGCCAGTGGCCATTGCTGCCGCCACCACACTGATAGTCGTGGCACCAGCGCGCCAGCGCGGCGCGCTCGGCATCGAGCACCCCCTCCATGCCGGCGTATTCGAAGTGGTTCATGGTGCCGCAGCAGGCACGCCGGTCCTGGCGCGCGTCCGGCGCATCGCTGATGTGGGCCGCCAGTGCCACGCCGCTGGCATGCTCGGTGGCGCCGCCGCTGGCCGCAAGCAATACTTCGCGCACGGTGAAGCGGTCGCGGATGAAATTGCGGTAGTCGGCCGGCTGGCCGTCGCTGGCGCACAGCGCCAGCATCTGGTTGGCGACGTCGGCATACGTGGCGGCCCGGTCTGGCGCGGCAATCAGCGCGCGCAGCAGCAGGCCGCGCAGGTAGGCGCCCGCCGCATGCAGCGTGGCGGCATCGTCGCGGATGCCGGGCTGGCGCTCGTAGTGGAAGATGTCGGCCAGGATGTCATACAGCGCACCGGTGAACACTTGCGAGATCGCGTGCACTTCGGTGCCGGCCTGCGACAGTGTCAGGTCGTTATCGGCGTTGCGCAGGCCGTTCGGGCGGCCCAGCGCCAGACCGAATTGTTCGGCCATGTCGGCCAGAAAGGTCTTGTCGTGCAGGTCGGCGCGGGTCTGGGCGATGATGGCTTCCACCTGATCCAGCTGCGACAGCGTCAGGAAGATGGCCGTCAGGTCGCCAAATGCTTCGTGCAAGCCGCCCGTTTGCGGCGGGTTGCTGCTCAGCAGCCAGTTCGGCTTCAGGCCATCGAGCACGGCGTGGCCCGTTTCGTGGGCGACGATGTCGAGCGAGCGGCAGGTGTAGACCCGCTCGCTGGCGCCGCTGGGGATGAAGTCACCGAACTTCAGGGCCTGGTCGGAGCGGCTGTAATAGGCGTTCATCACGTTTGGCAAGCCATGCGGGAACACTTGCAGCGGGGTGGTGTTGCTGGCGCCATTCCATTGCCACGGCAGCGGCGCCTCGGTGCCGCCGGCGGCCAGTGCGCGCTGGTACATGGTCAGCGTCTGGCGCACGATGGCGAAGGTGTGGACGGCGTCGAACTGGTCGGTGTTGGGCGACAGGATGAAGTCGCCGAAGGCATTCGGGCTGACGGGCGCAATGCCGGGCGCGCCGGAGGCAATGCGGGCGTCGCGCGGGCCTTGCAGGATGACGCCGGGCAGGAAGCTCTTGCGGGTGCCCAGATCGCTGACCGACGGGTCCTGTTTCCAGATCAGCACCCGCGAGCCGGGTGGGAATGGCGAGGCGGCCTGCGGGGTGGTGGCGCGTGGCGCGCCCGGTTGCATGAGCAGCTGGGCGGTCTTGCGGTGTTCGCGGTAGGGTGCCGATGGCGTGGGTACGTAGCCGACCGGCAGTGCCACGCTCTTGGTCAGTACGGCTTCGACCGGCACGATGACTTTTTGATCCATGATGTTCTCCCCTAAACAGATGCCCCCTGATGGTCGCGCCGTCCGGACGCCACCTGTTTGAGCTAGCGCAAACGGGTGGCCGTTGCGCTAGAATCGGCGCACCGTTGAGATATCGCAGGAGCGTGCATGGCCGAAGTACCGATCGCGTTGCTGTTGTTTGCCGGGGTGGCGTTGCTGGTGTGCGCGCTGCCGGCGGCGCGCTGGCAGCAGGCCTACAGTCCCATCGTGCGCGATGGCCCGGCCGGGTGGCCATCGATGGCGCGCGGCTGGTCATCGTGGCGGCGGTGCTGCTGGCGGCGGTGGCGGTGAATATCATGCTCAGCCTGCATGCGCCGGCATGGCGCGCGCCGTATGTGGGCGCCGCCGTGTGGAGCGTGCTGCTGCTCAGTGCAGCGTGGCGCCGGCCCGACTGGCAGGTGTTGCCGGATGCGCTGCGCGGAGCGCTGTTCCTGCTGGCGCTGGTGTGGTCGGCCTCGCTGATGCCGCTGCAGGCGCTGCCGCCAGCCTCATGGCCGCTGACGCTGGGGCTGGGCTTGCTGTCGGCCGTATTCGACAACCTCCCGCTGACCGCGCTGGCGCTGCGCCAGGGCGGCTTTGACTGGGGCTTTCTGGCGTATGCGGTCGGGTTTGGCGGCTCGCTGCTGTGGTTTGGCTCGTCAGCCGGGGTGGCGCTGTGCGGGCAATACCCGGCGGCGCGCTCGGTGCGGCTGTGGCTGCGTCATGGCTGGCCGGTGGCGCTGGCCTATGTGGCGGGCTTTGCGGTGATGCTGGCGGTGCTGGGCTGGCACCCGGACGCTACGCTGCTGCGCTAGCGGACACTGGCGTCGGCGCGGCGCAACTGGCATCATGGCGGCTAACTTCATACCGAGAGGGCCGTATGGCAGACATCAATATCGTCCAGGATCACCACCTGACGCATAAAAAAGCCCACGAAGCGGCACAAAAAGTGGCCGAAAAGCTGGCCGAAGAATTCGATCTGGCCTGCGAGTGGGATGGCGACGTGTTGCGTTTTGAACGCAGCGGCGTGTCCGGCGCGCTGACGCTGCACAAGCATCAGGCCGCGATGCATATCAAGCTGGGCTTCCTGTACAGCGCGTTTGCATCGGCGATCGAAGGCAAGGTGGCGGAGAACATGAAGAAAGTGTTCGGCGCCAAATAAGTGGCCATGCCCCAAGACAAAGCCCCCGCCGGCAGCTGCCGGACGGGGGCTTTGTTTTGCAAGGCGCTGACAGATCAGGCGTCCTTCAATTCCTCGATCAGGTCGATATATTGCTGCATTGCCTCGTCCTGGCTGTTACCCTTGAGGGCAGCCCAGGCGTCGTACTTGGCGCGGCCGACCATGTCGGTGAAGCCGGGACGGTCGCCCGCCACGTCGCCGCTCGAGGCTTGCTTGAACAGCGCGTAGATCTTCAGCAACGTCATGTTGTCCGGGCGCTCGGGCAGGTTTTTCGAGTCCAGCTGTGCTTGTTGGAATTGTTCTTGCAAACTCATAAGGTCTCCTGGGAAAAAAGGGTGAAAGATGTTACTAGAACAATATCACTAAAAACTTAGCGCATTGCCATCCGGTTACACGACATAATACAAAAAAAGCGTGCGGAATCGTCCGCAAACCCTAGAGGAGATGCTCCAATGTTGTCCCCCGCAAGGCCAGCCCTGAAACGCAGGAAGATGTCGTCCGTCGATACCGCATGGTTACGCATGGATTCCGATGGCAACCAGATGATGATTGTGGGCGTGGCGATGATGAGCCAGCCCGTCAGCGTGGCCGGCCTGAAAGAGGCGCTGACCTCGCGGTTTCTGGCCTATAGCCGCTTCCGCAGCCGGGTGGAGACCGATATGACGGGCGCGTGGTGGGTGGAGGAGCCGGTCGACCTCGACGGCCATGTGCTGCATGTGGCGCTCGACAGTGCGCCCGATGGGGGCAGCAACAAGGCGGCGCTGCAGGCGCTGGTCGGGCATTTGTCGCAGCAGCCGCTCGATTTTCACCTGCCGCTGTGGCAGATGCATCTGGTCGACCATTGCGTGGGCGAGGATGGCAAGGTGCGGCAGGCGCTGATCGTGCGCATCCACCACTGCATCGCCGACGGCATCGCGCTGGTCAGCGTGTTCATGTCGATGTTCGGCGCGCATCCGGACAGCGCACCGCCACTGCCGACGCCGGCCGCCGTCAAAGCGGCCGAGGAAAATCCGTGGGAGCAGATCCTGATGCCGATTACGGCGGCCAGCATCAAGACCATCGACCTGTCGACTTCGATGTGGCTGAAGTCGTTCCGCCTGTGGACCGACTTGCCGCATCTGGGCGAGAAACTGGTCAAGCTGGGTGGCGTGGCGGCGCAGCTGACGGTCGACACGGTCAAGCTGACGGCGATGGAGAGCGACACCCAGACCCGCCTCAAGGGCAAGCCGAATGGCAAGAAGCACGTGGCCTGGAGCGAGCCGCTGCCGCTGGCGGAAGTGAAGGCGATCAGCAAGGTCTACGACTGCTCGATCAACGACGTACTGATGGCCAGCGTGGCCGGTGCGCTGCGTGCCTATCTGGTGGCATCGGGCGATCAGGTCGCGCCCGATTGCGAGCTGCGCGTGATGGTGCCGGTGAACCTGCGCAAGGCCAGTAGCGGCGCCCAGCAAAAGCTCGGCAATGCGTTCGGGCTGGTGCCGCTGGTGCTACCGGTAGGCATTGCCGATCCGGTGGCGCGGCTGTTTGAAGTGCGCCAGCGCATGAACGATCTGAAGGGCAGCTACACGGCGCTGGTGGCGATGTCGCTGCTGGGCGTGCTGGGCACGACACCGAAGCAGGTCCAGAGTGAAATCCAGAATTATTTTGCGCGCAAAGCCACTGCCGTGATGAGCAATGTACCGGGGCCACAGACGCCGCTGTACCTGGCGGGCAGCCAGCTCGACCAGGTAATGTTCTGGGTCCCGCAGTCGGGCGACATCGGGGTTGGCGTTTCGATCCTGTCCTACAACGGCGGGGTCCAGTTCGGCATCGTCACGGACGACGCACTGGCACGCGACCCCGACCAGATCATCCGCCGCTTCGCCCCCGAGTTCGAAAAGCTGGTGCTGCTGGCGCTGATGGGCGAGTACTAAAAAGCAAAACCGGGGTCAGGTCTGTCAATCGCTCATAAAATGCAGATGTGCATTTTTTGTCCGATTGGCAGACCTGACCCCGGTTTTCAGGGCGAGGGCCGGAGCTTACTTTTTCTTGCTTGGATTGACTGCTGCTTTGAGCGTCGCGCCAGCCGAGAATTTTGGGGTTTTCGACGCGGCAATCTTGATCGCTTCGCCGGTTGCAGGGTTGCGGCCTTTGCGCGCTGCGCGCTTGGCGACGGAGAAGGTGCCGAAACCAGTGATGCCTACCGTGTCGCCTTTTTTCAGACGGTCGGTGATGATGGCGATCAGAGTGTTCACCGCCTCATTGGCGGCAGCAGCGGACACTTCAGAACGTTTCGCAAACTCTGCAATCAATTCGCCTTTTTTCATTACTACCTCCTTGGTTATTAGAGCGCGCAGATTAGCATAAATATTGTCAAATGTAATGGTTTCTGTTTGAAGCGAGCCATACAGTAGCTAGGGCGCCACGAGATCGCGTTTAAAAACGCCTGTATTGGCGGGCGATTGCGCAGTATGATTGAAAGCAGCGAGGGCCCATCATGAGTTTTTCCGACGATACCTTGATTGCATTTGTCGATGGCGAGCTGGACGAAGCGGTCCGGCGCAGCATCGAGGAGGGGCTGCGCGCCGACGATGCACTGGCGGCCCGCATCGCGCGCTTGCGCTTGCAACGGGGTGAACGCAGTGAGCGCTTTGGCGCACAGCCACCGCGGCCGCGCCGTGCCGGCACCGTGGTGCAGCTGGCCAGCGTGCGCGCTACCCGCGCGGCCCATGCGGCAGCGGCCAAGAAGGCGGCCCAGCGCAGCTGGGGCTGGCAAGAATGGAGTGCCTTGCTGTTGGCGCTGCTGCTCGGGGTGTTGGCCGGCAAGGTGGGTCTGGCGCGCTGGCAGCCGGCCTGGCTGGGCGAACCGGCGCCGCCGTCCACCGTCGCCAGCCGGGATGGCGTGCTGCTGGCGCAGGGCCGGCTGGCATGGGCGCTGAGCCAGCAAATGGGCGGTGCGGCACCGGTCGAGAACGAGGTGCGGGTTGGTCTGAGTTTCCTGTCAAATGAGGGTACGTATTGCCGCACCTTTACGCTGGCCGGGGCCAGTCAGGATCTGACGGGGATTGCCTGTCGCGCCAGTGATGACTGGCGCATCCCGGTGCTGGTGCAAGGGTTGCGGCCGCTGCCGCAGCGGGGCGGCTTCCGCAGCCATGGCGTGGAAATGCCGGGTGCCTTGCTGGAGGGGATAGACCAGCGCATCGTCGGTGGCATGCTCGATGCGCGGGCGGAACTGGAAGCGCTGCGGCGGGGCTGGCAGCGCTGACGGCAGGCTTAAACGCCCAGCAGTTCGACGTCGAAGATCAGGGTTGCGTTGGGTGGAATCACGCCGCCGGCGCCGCGCGAACCGTAGCCCAGATCCGACGGGATGATCAGCTGGCGGGTGCCGCCGATTTTCATGCCTTGCACGCCTTCATCCCAGCCGCGGATGACCATGCCGGCGCCCAGTGCGAATTCAAACGGATCGTTGCGGTCTTTGCTCGAGTCAAATTTCGGGCCTTTGCTGCCGTCGTCGTTGCGCAGCCAGCCGGTGTAATGCACGGTGACGTTCTGGCCAGCCTTGGCTTCGGCGCCGTCGCCAGCCACCAGTTCAATGTATTGCAAGCCGGAGGCGGTAGTGATCGTGGTCATGGTTTTCCTTGCATAAAAAGTGGGGAGGAGGGGCCTGAATTGTAGTGCAAGCGCTGGTAAAGCGCCATGCAGCCCGCTGGCGCGGCGGCCTGCATGGCAGGAATATATTCTGGACAAGGTACGGCTGGGCTGGCCGTTTGCACGTAAAATATGCGTTTTGCCTTTCCAAGCGATTTTTTACATGTTCCGCAGTCTACGTCGTATCGTCCTTTCCGGTGTTTGTGTTGCAGCGGCCTTGCCGGCGGCACAGGCGAATGTCGTGGTAGTCCTGAATTCGCGCGACGCCACCGTGCAACTGCTGGACCAGGACAGCTACCAAGACCTGTCCACCTTCCCGGTCGGCAAAGAACCGCACCACCTGATGGCGACGCCGGACAATAAGTCCCTGATCGTGGCCAGTTCGGTCGGCAATGAACTGATCTTCCTTGATCCCAAGACCGGCCAGGTGCAGCGCAAGATCAAGGACATCCTCGACCCCTACCAGATCGGCTTTTCGCCCGACCAGAAGTGGTTCATCGCCAACTCCCTGCGGCTGGACCGGATCGACCTGTACCGCTACGACGGCAGCGCGCTGACGCTGGCCAAACGCATCCCGCTGGCCAAACTGCCCAGCCACATGGCCTTCAACGCGGCCAGCAGCATGGCCTTCATCACGCAGCAGGGCAGCGATCAGGTCAGCGCCTTCGATCTGGCCACGAAAAGCGTTAAATGGACGCTGCCGGTGGGCAAGCTGCCGGCCGGTATCGCGATGACCCCAGATGACAAATACCTGCTGGTCGGCATCATGGGCAGCGATTACGTGGAAGTGATCGACTGGCGCGCGCAGAAGACGGTCAAGCGCATCAAGGCCGGCGCCGGTACCCACAATTTCCGCGCCGCCGGCGATGGCCGCCACGTCTATGTGTCGAACCGGGTCTCGAACTCGATCAACATCATCGACCAGAAGACGCTGGAAAACGTCGGCACCATCAATGTGCCGGGCGGCCCGGACTGCATGGAAGTAACGGCCGACGGCAAGACCATGTGGGTGACGCTGCGCTGGATTAAAAAAGTGGCGGTGGTCGATCTGGTCAGCCGCAAGGTGATCAAGGTGATTCCGGTCGGCCGCTCGCCGCACGGCGTGTTCTTCGCCAACGCGGCGCCGCGCCTGTAATGCGGCGCGCCGCCACTGCCCTGACCGTGCTGGCGCTGGCCGGCGGCGTCGCGTCCGCCAATTCGGCCAAGGCGGCCAAGCCGGCCAAGGGCGAGGCGGCGGTGTCGCAGGCGACGGCCGCGTCGGCCCCCGGCCAGAGTACCCAGCCCGGGACCAGCCGCGGCGCACCGCCGAAAGCGCATGGCTGTCAGGGCGTGATCTACCTGACCTTCGATACCGGCAGCCAGTCGCAGGCGGAGCTGATCGCGAATGTACTGAACAAACACCATATTCGCGCCACCTTTTTCTTGGCCAACGAAAAAACCACGCGCGGCGACTATGCGCTCGATCCGGCCTGGGCCGATTACTGGAAGGCGCGCGTGGCCGAAGGGCACGCGTTCGGCTCGCATACCTTTGACCATGTCTACCTGGCCAAGGACGCTGGCCAGCAGATCCGGGTGCGGCCCCAGTTTGGTGCGCAGGCCGGCAAGCGCATGGACTGGACCCCGGCTCAGTTCTGCGAGGAATTACAGCGCGTCGACCAGCGCTTTGTTGAGCTGACCGGCAAGCATCTGGACCCGATCTGGCGCGCCCCCGGCGGCCGCGTGTCCGAGCAGACGCTGGCCGCCGGCCAGTCCTGCGGCTATGCCCATGTGGGCTGGCCGGCGTCCGGCTATTCCGGCGACGAGTTGCCCAGCAGCAGCTGGCCGAATGCGACGCTGCTGAAAAAGTCGCTGCGTGAGCTGAAGGACGGCGATATCTTCATTGCCCACATGGGTATCTGGTCGCGTCAGGACCCGTGGGCGCCGGCCAATCTGGAACCGTTGATCCAGGGGCTGGAGCAGAAGGATTTCTGCTTTGCCACGCTGCGCGAACATCCTGATTACTCCCACTCTTTCAAGCGCAAATGATGCATCTACTGGCCGACTGGTTCGGCGCTGCCCAGGGCTGGTTGTTCGAAGCGCTGATCCAGCCGCTGGTATTCCATCTGGGCTTAGGCGAATTCACCGAGGAAGCGTTCGAGGGCACGGAATGGCTGCTGATCGGTGTCTGCGAGCTGCTGCTGCTGTTCCTGGTGCTGCGGCCGATGGAGGCGCTGCTGCCGGTGCAGGCCATCCGCGACCCGCGCGCGCGCTGGAATGACTTTCTGTACACCGTGCTGCACCGCATCGGCCTGTTCTCGCTGCTGATCTTTTTCACGCTCGACCCGCTGCTGGACGGGCTGGCCGCCATGCTGCGCTTTGAAAGCGTGCACCCGCTGAATCTGGAATCGCTGCTGCCGGGCATCAGTCCGCTGACCAGCTTCCTGCTCTACTTCGTGGTGCTGGACTTCTTTGATTACTGGTATCACCGGGCGTCGCACCAGTTCAACTGGTGGTGGGGCTTGCACAGCCTGCACCACAGCCAGCAGAACATGAACCTGTGGAGCGATAACCGCAATCACCTGCTGGACGACATCCTGCGCGACATCTATATGGGCCTGATTGCACTCGGGATCGGGGTCGAGCCGGCTCAGTATGTGTTGCTGGTGTCGGTGTCGCGCATCTTGCAGAGCTTGCAGCACGCCAATGTGCGCCTGCATTTTGGCCGTCTCGGCGAACGTCTGCTGGTGTCGCCACGCTATCACCGTCTGCACCATGCGATCGGCGTCGGCCATGAGTCGCACGGGCAGGGCACCTTGGGCGGCTGTAATTTTGCCGTGCTGCTGCCGGTCTGGGATATCCTGTTCGGCACCGCCAATTTCACGCCGGAGTTCGTCGCCACCGGCATCCGCGACCAGCTGCCGCGCACGGCAGCCGATGGCACCCTGCTGGCGGGGCGCGACTATGGACAGGGCTTCTGGGCCCAACAATGGCTCGGTCTCAAACGGATGGTGGAATCGATGCGCAAGGATGCAGTGTGATGGGCGCCGTGTTGCGCTCCTGTGGACGGGCCATGCTGTCCTTCATGCATGGCAAGATGATCATGTTGAGCCTGGCGCCGTTTGTCTTGTCGGTGGCGCTCTGGGCCGGCTTGCTGTATCTCGGCCTGCAGCCGCTGATCGACTGGGTGCAATCGCTGTTTGCCGAGTACGGCCTGTTCAGCTACACCAGCGGCTGGCTGGCGGGACTGGGGCTGGGCATGTTGAAGACGGTGGTGGTACCGCTGATCGCGATGCTGCTGCTGTTGCCGCTGATGGTGCTGACGGCCTTGCTGTTCATCGGCGTGGCGGCGATGCCGGCAATTGGCCGCCATGTCGGCCTGCGCCATTTTCCGCAGCTGGAACAGCGCCACGGCGGCAGCCTGCTGGGCAGCGTGCTGACCACGCTGGGCACTATGCTGAGCTTCATCGTGCTGTGGCTGCTCAGCCTGCCCTTGTATGTGTTCCCGCCGCTGGCGGTGGCGGTGCAGGCCCTGTTATGGGGCTGGCTGACCAGCCGCGTCATGACCTACGATGCGCTGGCCGATTACGCCAGCGCCGACGAGCGGCGCGCCTTGCTGCAGCAGCAGCGCTGGCCGCTGCTGGCGATCGGCGTGGTGTCCGGGCTGGCCGGCGCGGTGCCGGGCCTGCTGTGGCTGGGCGGCACGGCGCTGTCGGTGGTATTGTTCCCCTTCCTCGCTGCCGCCTCGATCTGGCTGTATGTGGCGATCTTTATTTTTACCGGCTTGGGGTTTGTCTTTTTCGGTCTGGAAGCACTGGCGCGCCTGCGGGCTGCCGACGGTACCGCAGTCGCGCCGCAAGCGCTTGAACTCTAAACTGAGGCAAATATGGCAATCGGACTTATCATCATCGGTGACGAAATCCTGTCCGGCCGCCGGGTCGACCAGCATTTCGCCAAAGTGGTACAACTGCTGGGTGCACGCGGCCTGCAGCTGGACTGGGCGGAAATTCTGGGCGACGATCCGGCCCGCATCGTCGCCACCTTGCGGCGTACCTTCGCCAGCGACGATATCGTGTTCTGCTGCGGCGGCATTGGTGCCACGCCGGACGATCACACCCGTCAGGCGGCGGCCACGGCACTCGGCTTGCCGCTGGTAATGCATGAGCAGGGCAAGCACAACATCCAGCAGCGCATCCTGCACATGGGGCAGGAGAGTGGCCAGCCAGCCGACCTGGAGTCGGCCGAAAACCAGCATCGCTTGCAGATGGCGGTGTTTGCCGAAGGCGCGGCGCTGATCCCGAATCCGTACAACAACATCGCCGGCTTCTCACTGCACCGGCATTATTTTGTACCGGGCTTCCCGGTGATGGCGTGGCCGATGATCGAATGGGTGCTGGACTACCACTACGCCGACCGCTTCAACCTGACGCCGCATCTGGAGCAGGCCGTGCTGGTGTATGAGGCGGCCGAATCGGCGCTGACGCCGCTGATGGTGGCGCTGGAAGCCGAGTATCCGCGCGTCAAGGTGTTCAGCCTGCCCAGTGTCGGCACGGCCACCACGCGGCGCCATATCGAGCTTGGTGTGAAAGGCGATCCGGAGCAGACGCGCACGGCCTTCGTGCAATTGTGCGACAGGCTGACGCAGATGCAGGTAGAGTTCGTTCACCTATAATGCGTCTTGCTGTACCCGGCGCCAACGGCGCTCTTTCGGAAGAAGGAGCGCCGTTGTTTTTTTGCGAAATTCCCTCGGCGTGGAGCAATTTTTCTGCGTGACGTTCCGTCGCCGCGCTGGCGTTGTGGTGCAATGGAAGTGCGTGTTCTGAATTGCCGCCGGTGTGCTGTGCAGGCGCTGGCGGGTCTCACTGAAACAGCTGACCGGTCTGAATCATATGTTAAGCAATCGTCGTTTCCGCCGGCCCCGTCTTGTCGTGCGCGCAGTGCGCAAATTGCGTGCTAGCGCTGCCGCCTTCGGCTATGGCCGCCGGCGCCATTTGCGCGCCGTGCCCACGCCTGCTTCGCCTGACACTGCGGCCCATCTGGCCCATGCACAACCGGCGCCGCCGTCGCCGGCCCGCCCGGCGGGGCGCAAGCGGGGCCGCAATGCGCTGCTGCTGGTGCTGCTGGTCAGCCTGTCGCTGGCAGTCTGGTGGGCCGTGCAGGAAACCCGCAGCTCGGCGCTGCAGGCGCGCTTCTTCAGCGCGCTGGCGCATAAGCTCAGCTATCGGGTCGAACCCGGACCCAGCAACGCGATCCGCTACCCCAAAGACAGCCCTTACGATGAGCGGCTGGGTTATGCAAACCTGCCCGATTATTTGGCGCGGCTGAAGGCGCGTGACTACACCGTCAGTGCGCAGGCGCGCTTCTCGCCGAAGATGATGGAACTGGCGGACAGGGGCGTGTTTACGACCTTCCGCGAAAAGACCCGGACCGGCCTGACGATTTATGATTGCCGGGCCCAGCCGCTGTTCGCGGCCAGTTATCCGGAGCGTGTCTACGACAAATTCGAGCAAGCCCCGCTGGCATTGGTGAACAGCCTGCTGTTCATCGAAAACCGCGAACTGCTCGATGCCAAATATCCTAAGCGTAATCCGGCCGTCGAGTGGGACCGGCTCAGCAAGGCGGTGCTGGAGAAGGCGATCAACAGCGTCAGCGGTGGCCACCGGCCGGCCGGCGGCAGCACGCTGGCGACCCAGATCGAAAAATACCGGCATTCGGCGGAAGGGCGCACCAGCTCGCTCAGCGACAAGCTGCAGCAGATGGTCTCGGCCAGCTTGCGCGCCTATCAGGGCGGCGAGGATACCAGCCAGGCGCGGCGCCGGATCGTGGTCGATTACCTGAATACGGTACCGCTGTCGGCCAAGACCGGCTACGGTGAAGTGAATGGCATCGGCGATGGCATGTGGGTCTGGTATGGCCGCGATTTTGGCGAAGTCAACCGCCTGCTGGGTGGCAAGCTCGAGCATCCCGATGCGAATACGGCACTGGCGTACAAAGAAGCGCTCAGCTTGCTGATCGCGCAGCGCCGCCCCAGCTATTATCTGGTGGACGGCGCGGCCGATCTGGAAACGCTGGCGAATAGTCACCTGCGGGTGCTGGCTCAGGAGGGCGTGATCACGCCGGCGCTGCGTGACGCGGCCTTGCAGCAGAAGCTGCATCCGTCCACCGCCAGCGGCGTGCAATCGGCGCCGGCCATGGCCTACGTCACGCGCAAGGCGTCGAATGCGATCCGCGTGCATCTGGCTTCGCTGCTGGGCGATAACCGCTTGTACAACCTGGACCGGCTGGACCTGAGCGTCAACAGCACGCTCGATGCGCAGGCCCAGACGGCCGTCACGCAGGTGCTGCGCGACTTGCGCGATGCCGAGCAGGCCAAGGCAGCCGGGCTGACCGGCAAGGGCATGCTGGGCAATGGCGATACGGCCAATGTGGTGTACAGCTTTACGCTGCTGGAAAAGGGCGCGCAGACCAATATGCTGCGCATCCAGACCGATAATTTCGACCAGCCACTGGATATCAATGAAGGCGCCAAGCTGGACCTGGGGTCGACCGCCAAGCTGCGCACGCTGGTCACCTATCTGGATATCGTCGACCAGCTGCACCAGCGCCTGTCGGGCATGGACCAGGCGGCACTGGCGCAGGTCAAGGTCGATCCGCAGGACAGGCTGACCCAGTGGGGCATTGCCTACTTCCAGGCGCTGCCGCAGGATCCGGAGGCGCGCGCGCTGACGCCGATGCTGAAGGCGGCCATGGAGCGCACCTATTCCGGTAATCCGGGCGAGGGCTTCTTCACCGGCGGTGGCCTGCACCACTTCGGTAACTTCTCGAAAGATGATGACCGCCGCATCCTGACGGTGACCGAGGCGCTGCGGCATTCGACCAATCTGGTGTTCGTGCGGCTGATGCGCGATGTCGCCAAGTTCTATATGTTCCAGACGCCGGGCTCGTCGGCGTCACTGCTGGCCGATGCCGAGGACCCGCGCCGGGCCGGCTATCTGGCGCGCTTCGCCGACAAGGAAGGGCGCGAATATCTGGCGCGCTTCTACGTCAAATACAAGGGCAAGCCGGAAGCGGAGCTGGACCGCATCCTGCTGGCGAATATTCGCAGCACGCCGGTGCGGCTGGCGGTGATTTTCCGCACCGTGTATCCGCTCGCCACCGAGGCGCAGTTTGCGGCGTTCCTGAAGGCCAATCTGCCGTCGCAGAATGAAGTGCCGGCCGAGCGCGTCAGCCGGCTGTATGAGCAGTATGGCATCGACCAATGGAACCTGGCCGACCGCGGTTATCTGGCCAGCGTGCATCCGCTGGAACTGTGGATGGTGGCTTATCTGCGCGCCCATCCGGGCGCCACGCTGGCGCAGATGAATACGGCCAGCGACCAGGAACGGCAGGAAGTCTATCAGTGGCTGTTCAAGACCCACCACAAGCATGCGCAGGACAAACGCATCGCCGGCTTGCTGGAGATGGAAGGCTTCATGGAAATCCACAAGCAGTGGAAGAAGATGGGCTATCCGTTTGAGTCGCTGGTGCCGTCGTATGCGACCACGCTGGGTGCGTCGGCCGACCGGCCGGCGGCACTGGCGGAGCTGATGGGGATTATCGTCAACGGTGGCGTGCGCAAGAGCAGCCAGCGCATAGGGACGCTGCACTTCGCTGCCGGTACGCCCTATGAAACCGTGGTCGGCCGCGGCCAGAGTACGCAGCCTGAGCAGGTGCTGGCGCCGGAAGTAGCGCGCGTGGTGGCGGACGCGATCCGCGGCGTGGTGTCGGATGGCACTGCCAAGCGCGCGCGCATGGCCTTCGTCAAGGCTGATGGCAGTGTGATTCCGGTCGGTGGCAAGACGGGTACCGGCGACCAGCGCTTTGATGTGTATGGCGCTGGTGGGCGCCTGCTCGAGTCGCGCTATGTGAACCGCTCGGCGACCTTTGTGTTCAACATCGGTGAGCGTTTCTACGGCAGCATGACGGCCTATGTGCATGGGCCGGAATCGAAAAACTATGATTTCACCAGCGCCTTGCCGGTGCAGTTGCTGACGGTGCTGGCACCGAGTCTGATGCCGTTGATTGAGCCGAATCCGGTGGCGGCGGCGACGCCGGCGCTGGCCGGTGCACCGCTGCCAACCGCCAGCCGGGCCAAGGCCAGCACGGCGGCGCTGCCGCAGTGCGGCGGTTAGCGCGTCGCTCGCGCGTGCCGACACCCAACGGCGTAAAGCTGGGGTCAGACCAGCACAGCCGTGCTGCCGCAGTGCGGCGGTTAGAGAGCCGCTCGCGCGTGCCGACACCCAACGGCGTAAAGCTGGGGTCAGACCCGGCGGGTCTGACCCCAGGTGTTGCAGTGGGGGTGGAGCATGTCGCCCGCGGCCCAGCGGCGTAAAGCCTTGCATAGTCGGCCAATTGTTGGCAATGTATCAGCCCATGAAACCATTGCGCCACCACATGTCCAAAATCCTCAAGTTCACCCAGTTTTCGTTCCGCGATCTGGTGGTGGCCGCTGCGCCCACCCTCCTGGCCATCGTCGGCATCTGTCTGCTGGCTTATTACGTGGTCGACCCGGCGCCGCCGCGCTCAGTGCGGCTGGCCACCGGACAGGACAATAGCGCTTACGCTGAGTTCGGCAAAAAATACGCGGCGGCGCTGCGCAAGCAGGGCGTCAAGGTGGAACTGGTGCCGTCGGCCGGCTCGGGGGAAAACCTGCGCCGCCTGAAAGCGGGGGAGGTCGACATCGCTTTCGTGCAGAGCGGTTCCACCAATGAAGAAGCGGCGGAACGGGAAGGCCTGCAGTCGCTGGGCAGCCTGTTCACCGAGCCGCTGTGGTTGTTCCTGCGCGAGACCAAGGGCAAGCCCATCACCCAGCTGACGCAGTTGCGCGGCATGAAGATCAATTACGGTCCCAAGGGCGCCGGTGCGCCGCGCCTGTTCCGTCAGGTGCTGGAACTGAATGGCGTGGAGAAGGGCGAGGTCGAGCGCTTCTCGCTGGCGAACACGGAAGCCACGGTGGAGTTGCTGGAAGGGCGCATCGACGGGCTGGTGTTTACGTCGGCGCCGGAAGCACCGCTGATCCAGATGCTGCTGCAAACGCCGGGCATCAAGCTGTTCGACTTTGCCCAGGCCGAGGCGTATGCCCGCAAGCTGCCGTTCCTGTCGCATGTGGTACTGCCGCGCGGGATCGTCGATCTGGGCCGGGATGTCCCGGCCGACGATTACAACCTGATCGCACCGACCGCCACGCTGGTGGCACGCGAGGACTTGCATCCGGCGCTGGTGGATTTATTTGTGCAGGCAGCGGCCAGCATCCACAGCAGTGCCGGCTGGTTCCAGCAGCAGGGCCAGTTCCCGTCGGCACGCTACACCGAGATTCCGGTGGCCGAGACGGCAGCCAAGTTCTACAAGAGTGGCCCGCCGTTCTTGCAGCGCTATATGACCTTCTGGCTGGCCAATTTCTTTGACCGCATGTGGGTGCTGGTGGTGGCGCTGGGCGCGCTGATCCTGCCGCTGTCGAAGGTGGTGCCGCCGCTGTATGTGTGGCGCATCCGTTCGCGCGTGTACCGCTGGTATGGTCAGTTGCGCACCGTGGAACAGGCG
>JBGSBQ010000015.1:0-18698 GCA_041730475.1 Sphingomonadaceae bacterium | reverse complement strand
CGCAAGGTACTTCGTGATGGTCGGTCCCGGCAAGCCGCTGGACACCAATAAATTCTTCGTTATCGGCATCACCAACCTCGGTTCCTGCTTCGGCTCGACGGGGCCGATGCACGTCAATCCGGCCACCGGCAAGCCGTATGGCGCAGCGTTCCCGGTAGTGACGGTGGAAGACTGGGTCAATGCGCAGGCCTTGCTGGCCGACCGGCTCGGCATCCGCCAGTTCGCCGCCGTGATGGGCGGTTCGCTGGGCGGCATGCAGGCGCTGGCGTGGAGCATCATGTATCCGGAACGGCTGCGCCACTGCGTGGTGATCGCCTCAACGCCGAAGCTGTCGGCGCAAAATATCGCCTTCAATGACGTCGCGCGGCAGGCCATCCTGTCCGATCCGGACTACCATGGCGGCGATTTTTACGAGCATGGCGTGGTGCCGAAGAACGGTCTGCGGGTGGCGCGCATGGTTGGCCACATCACCTATCTGTCGGATGATGACATGGCCGAAAAATTCGGCCGCAAGCTGCGCGATGCGGAAGCGCAGGGCGACTACAAATTCGACTTCGGCGTCGATTTCGAAATCGAGTCCTATCTGCGCTATCAGGGTGACAAGTTCAGCGAGTACTTTGATGCCAACACCTATCTGCTGATCACCAAGGCACTGGATTACTTCGACCCGGCGCGCAAGCATGGCGGCGATCTGGCCAAGACGCTGGCCGTCACCAAGGCCAAGTTCTTCCTGGCCTCGTTCAGCACTGACTGGCGCTTCTCGCCGGAGCGCAGCCGCGAAATCGTGCAGGCGCTGATTTGCAACCGGCGTCAGGTGACCTATGCCGAAATCGATGCGCCACACGGCCACGACGCCTTCCTGCTGGAAGACCCGCGCTACATGAATATGGTGCGCGCCTACTATGAGCAGGTATGGAAAGAGACCGACGGCAGCCACAAGGAGCAGGCATGAATTTTCAGGAATTGAGCAGCGCCCGCCCCGACCTGGCGTTTATCGCACACTGGGTAGCGCCCCAGTCGCATGTGCTGGACGTCGGCTGCGGCGATGGCGTGATGCTGCACTATCTGCAGAGCGACAAGCAATGCAGCGGCTACGGCATCGAGATCGCCGACGACAAGGTGCTGGAATCGACCCAGCGCGGGGTGCAGGTGATCCAGCAGGACATGGAAAAGGGCCTGGCCCTGTTTGGCGATAACTCCTTCGATACGGTGCTGTGCCTGTCATCGCTGCAGATGATGAAGCATGTGGAAGCGCTGTTGCGCGACATCGTCCGGGTCGGCAAGGAGGCCATCGTTTCCTTCCCCAACTTCGCCTACTGGCCGCACCGGGTGGCGCTGCTGCGCGGCCGCATGCCGGTCTCGAAGTCGCTGCCCTACCAGTGGTATGACACGCCCAACGTGCGCTGCGCCACCATCAATGATTTCCGCGAGCTGGCCGAGGAGTGCGGGCTGGAAGTGCTTGCCTGCGTGGCGCTGGCAGAGGGCCAGACCGTTTCCTTCCTGCCCAACCTGCGCGGCGACCTGGCCGTGTTCCGCCTGAAGAAAAAGGCGGCGCGCTGATGGCGCAGGGCGCGGCTCCAGTCACCAGCTGGCGCACCTATCTGAACCGGCGCATGGCGACGCTGGTGGTGCTGGGCTTCAGCTCCGGCCTGCCGCTGTACATCCTGCTGCAGCTGATGCAGGCCTGGCTGTCGAAGTCGGGCCTGAGCCTGAAGGCGCTGGGCTTGTTTGCACTGCTGCAGTTCCCGTATTTCTGGAAGTTCCTGTGGGCGCCAGCCATGGACCGCTACGATTTCGGCGGCTTCGGCCGCCGCCGTGGCTGGATGGTGATCACCCAGACTGCGCTGTTCTTCGCAATCGGCGCAATGGGCATGCTGGACCCGGTGTCGCAGGTCAGCGCCGTGGTGGCAGCCACCGGCGTGGTGGCCTTTCTGTCGGCCAGCCAGGACATTGTGATCGATGCCTATCGGCGCGAGACGCTGTCTGATCGCGAGCAGGGACTGGGCGTGGCGGTCTACGTGAATGCCTACAAGGTGTCGAGCATGGTGCCCGGCGCGCTGTCGCTGATCCTGGCCGACCGCATGCCATGGCAGCCAGTGTTCTGGATCACGGCTGCCTTCATGCTGCCCGGACTGGCCTGCGCGCTGTTGATCAAAGAGCCGCAAGCGTACGGCGAGCGGCCGGCCACGATGAAGCAGGCGATCATCCTGCCGTTCAAGGAATTCATCGAGCGCGATGGCTGGCGCCGCGCCGCCACGCTGCTGGCCTTTATCCTGCTGTACAAGGTGGGCGACAGCATGGCCACCGCGTTGGCCACCAAGTTTTATCTGGACCTCGGCTTCAGCATGACCCAGATCGGCTGGGCCGCCAATACCACCGGCTTCTGGGCCAGCATTGCCGGCGGCATCGTGGGTGGCATCTGGATGGTCAAGCTGGGCATCAACCGCGGCCTGTGGGTGTTTGGCGCGCTGCAGGCGGTGACCATCCTCGGCTTTGCGTGGCTGGCGCTGGTGGGCACCAACACCGCGCTGCTGGCCAGCGTGATCGGCTGCGAAGCGTTCGCCAGCGTCGGCCTTGGCACGGCGGCGCTGACCGCCTTCATGGCACGTTCCTCGGACTTGCGCTACGCCGCCACCCAGTACGCGCTGTTCTCGGCGCTGGCGGCGGTGCCGCGTATCTTCATCAACGCCTCGGTCGGTTTCGTGATCGCGCAGACTGGCTGGTTCTGGTTCTTTATCGTGTGCTTTATACTGGCGTTTCCTGCGATGATGATGTTGCCGAAGATCGCACCATGGAACAGTCAAGATGAACAAACTTAAGCCCCTGATGGTGGCGCTGGCACTGGCTGCCGCGCCCGTATTTGCCCAGAACGACGGCATCCCCGTCACCAGCATGTCGCCGCTGCGCGGCATCGGTGGCGATGCACGCCAGTTCGACCAGCAATCGAAACTCCAGTACGACCAGTTGCTGGGCCAGGCGCAGCAGAAAAACGCGCTGCTGCCGGCCGATCATCCGCAGGTGCAGCGCGTGCGCGCGATCGCCAAGCGTTTGATCCCGTTCACGGCACGCTGGAACCCGGACGCCGCCAGCTGGAAGTGGGAAGTCAATGTGCTGAACGCGCCGACCGTGAACGCGTTCTGCATGCCGGGTGGCCGGATCGCCTTCTACAGCGGCATCCTCGTCAGGCTGAACCTGACCGACGATGAAGTGGCGATGGTGATGGGCCACGAGATCGCCCACGCGCTGCGCGAGCATGCGCGCGAGCAGGCCGGCAAGAATGCGCTGACGTCGGTCGGCACGCGCTTGCTGGGAGCCGGGCTGTCGGCCTATTTCGGCGTCGATCCACGCATTGGCGATGTCGGCAGCGACATCGCCACCAAGGGGCTGGCGCTGACCTTCTCGCGCAGCGACGAGAGCGAGGCCGATCTGGTGGGACTGGATCTGGCGGCGCGGGCCGGCTTTGATCCGCGCGCCGGCGTGGCGCTGTGGGAGAAGATGGGGCAGGTCAACAAGAGCCAGCCCTTGCCCTTCCTGTCGACCCACCCCAGCGGTAGCAAGCGTATCGGCGACATGAACCAGGCCATGCCGAAGGTACTGCCGGTGTTCGCGCGGGTGCGCGGGCTGAATCCCAACGCATTGCCGGTGTACCACTCGCTGGCGCTGCCGCGCTGAATGGCGGCCCGTCCGCATCGCCACGGGCCGGCGCCGTTGCCGCTGCGCGACGGTCTGGCGCCCAGCTATTTGTGGCTGCCGGTGGGCGACTGGCCTGACATGCTGAGCTTTCTGGTGCAGCGCTATCCGGCCGTCAGCGCGGCCCAATGGCGCGACCGCATGGCGCGCGGCGATGTGGTCGACCAAGAGGGCATGGCGCTGCGCCCGGACAGCCCATACCGGCGTGGCGCCCGGATTTTCTACTACCGTGAGCTGCCCGCGCCGGAAACGCCGATTCCGTTCGCGGAGCAGATCCTGTTTCAGGACGAACATCTGGTGGTGGTCGACAAGCCGCACTTCTTGCCGATGACGCCGGGCGGGCGCTTCGTGCAGCAGACACTGCTGGTACGGCTGAAACAGCAGCTGGGCAATGCCGACCTGACGCCGATCCACCGGCTCGACCGCGAGACTGCCGGTGTCGTGATTTTTTCGGCGCAGGTGGCCAGCCGCGGCGCCTACCAATCGCTCTTCCAGCAGCGTGCCGTGATCAAGGAATATGAGGCGCTGGCGCCGCCGCTGCCGGAGCGCAGCTTCCCGTTGACTTACCGCAGCCGCATGGTCGAAGGCGACAAATTCTTCCTGATGAAGGAGGCCGAGGGTGAGCCGAATTCGGAAACGCTGATCGACGTCATCGAGCAGCGCGCCGACGCCACGCTGTACCGTCTGCAGCCGCACACGGGACGTCAGCACCAGCTGCGGTTGCATCTGGCGGCACTTGGCATCCCGATCCTGAACGACACCTTTTATCCAGTCGCGCTGCCGGCGCAGCCGGATGACTGGAACCGGCCCCTGAAGCTGCTGGCACGCGCGATCCAGTTCACCGACCCGCTGACGGACCAGCCGCGCCAGTTCCGCAGCCTGCGCACGCTGTAAGGTCCGCCGCGTTCAGCCGACGACGGCGTTGGCGACGATCAGGTGCAGGTGGCCAAAGTCATAGTAGTGGTAGTTGCTGTCGGTACTGGTCAGCGCGAAGCCGGTATGGGTCAGTTCCAGCCCGTCGGTGCTGTCGCCGAGCACCAGCAAGGTGTGCTCGTCGCTCAGGTTATCGGTCAGCAGACTCAGATCCAGCTGGTTGTTGATCACCAGGATGTTGTGCTGGTTGGCGCCGAGGTTGATGGTGTCGATGCCCGTCATAAAGTCCCCCGCTGCAGTGGACGGGTCGAAGCTATGGTGGTTGAAGGCGAAGCTCAGGATGTCGTTGCCGCTACCGCCATCGATGTAGTTGAAATCGTTCGCGTCGAGGATGAATACGTCATTGCCGGCGCCGCCGTATTGCGTGGAGCCGATATCGGTGGTGAAGGTATCGGTGCCATCGGTGCCGTTGCCGACCGTGGTGGCAAAGCCGCCATTGTCATTGACGTTGCCGACATGGTCGGTGATGCGGACGTCGATGCTGCCCGCCGTGGTGCCGCTGACCTCCCACGGGATCTGACTGCCAGTGACCGTGCCCAGCGTGGCGCGGGTCCAGTTGACATCATCAAAGCTGACCTCGACCACCAGGTCGCTGATATCCCCGCTGAAGTCGATGTAGCCGCTGATGGTTTGCCGGCCGCCAGCACCGGGCAGCAAGGGCGTCAGGGAGTCCGGCACCACTTCCGCATCGGGCGCATCCACATCGACCGTCAGGATCACCGTGGCGCTGGTGCTGTCGCCGTAGGCATTGGTCTGTTTCACCAGGATGTCACCGCTGTCATAGGCGGCGCTGACATTGGGCAGCAGGAAGGCATTGCCGCTGCCCGCCTGCCAGCCGCTGTTGCCGATGCTGTAGCTCCAGCTGGCATTGGCTTCGATGCCTTCGACGTGGATCGTCAGCGCGTTGGTGGTGGCGTCGGTGTCTTCAACGAACTGGTTGGTGACGGGATAGGTATCGGTGAAGGACAGGACGGGCGCCGCCGGCGGCGTGCCCCCGCCGCCATTCTGCGGCAGCGTGGTGAATTCCAGGACCAGATCATCGTTGCTGAAGGCGATGTTGCCGGCCAGGTCGGTGATGTTGCCGCCGTTCATGGTCAGCTGGTAGTCGCTGTCGGCATCCAGCGTATGGCCGAGCGACAGGATCAGGGTATTGCCGTCCACCGTGGCATTGCCCATTTCGACGCCATACTGGTGCGTGTCGACGCCATCGCTGAGGGTGAAGGCGGTCGGGTAGCGCAGCGACATCGCCTCGTCGAAGGTCAGCACCAACGTATCGTTGAGCAGGTCGGCCGCCACATCGAACGCGCCCAGCGTGGGCGCATGGGTATCGATGGTGACGCTGAGCGCCGTGCCGCTGGGCGTGGCGGCGGCATTCCCGGCCAGGTCGCCGATCTGGACTTTCAGCTGGTGTTCGCCGTCGCTGAGTGTCTGGCTGAGCTGGAAGGTCTTGCTGCTGGTGGTGGTGGCAAAGTTGCTCCCGCCATACGAGGTCAGGTCGCTTTCCATCAGCACATAGGTGCCGACCACGGCGTTGCTGTGGTTGACGTCGATGATCTGGATTTCATCGCCCATGTGCAGGGTACGGGCATTGCCGGTGTACACCGTCACCTGCGGCCGGGCCACATTGGTGAGGTCGTCGCTCGTACTGGCACCGGCGCTGTCGCTGGCGGTGCTCAGGTCGACCGTGACGCTGTCCATCGACTGGACGGCGGCCTCGGTATCCAGCGTGTAGCTGTGGCTGGAGCTCGCAGTGACGCTTGGGGTGGCGTCGCGCACTTCCACCACGATGGCATGGGTGCCATTCAGCAGCGTGGTGGCCAGGCTCCAGCTATGGTTGGCTTCATTGATGGTGGCATTGGCGAAGCTGCTGCCGCCGTCCACCGAGACCCGGATGCTGCCACTGGCCGGCAGTGTCAGGTAGCTGCCGCTCAGGGTCTGCGCCGCGCTGCTGGTATAAAAATCGCTGTTCGAGCGGCCCGTGTCGGCGGACAGGCCGACCAGCGTGTTGACCGTATGCTGCAGGTGGAACACATTGGCCAGATTGGCGCTGGGCAGCGCATTGCCGGCCAGGTCAGTGGCGCTGATGGTCAGCACGTCGTCGGCACTGCTCAGTTGCGTGGCGCTGGCGGCGCTGACGCTGGCACTCCAGGTCAGGCCGCCATCGCTGGAACTGAAGCTACCATAGCTGGTGGCGTCGCCGGTGGCGACGGCGCTGACGGTGAGGTTGGCCACCGCTTCCGAGAACGTCAGGGTGACGGTGGCACCGCCGGCTGCCGTCAGGTTGGTGCTGCTGAGGGCCGGGGCGCTGGTGATGGTGGGCGCCGTGTGGTCGTACACAAACGCCTGGCTGAGCTGCGAGCGGCTGACCGCGTTGGCGTCGACGATGCGCACCAGCATGGTACTGCTGGCGCTGATAGGGCCATCGAAGCTGCTGTTGCTCCAGACCCCATTGGCGGCGCTGGCGATCTGCCAGCCGTCGCCGTTGTTGATGGATACCATCACATGCTCGCCGGCCGCCGGCACGCCGCTATACGTGCCTGACATGGTTTGGGCGGCGATATTGGTGAGGTAGTCGGTGCTGCTGACGCCACTGTCGAGAAAGTGGATGGCACCGGTGATCTGGGCCGGCACCACGGCTTCGGTGGTGAAATTCAGTTTGCTGGTGCTGGCCAGACCGGCGTAGGGGCGGCTGGCGCTGTCCTGGAAGGCGCCCGCAGCGGCCGTGACGCTGTAGGTCAGACCGGGCTTGAGGTCGCTGCTCAGGTTGATGGTGACGGTGCTGCCCGAGTAGCTGACCTGGCTGCTGTCATTCAGGCTGACGATGCGGCTGTCGGTGACGCCTACCCAGCGCGTCTGCGGCAGGCCGGCCTTGTCGATATACGATTGCAAGTAGCCGTCGCTGATACGCACGGTACCGCTGCTTGCCTGCATGGTATTGCTGAAGTTCAGCACGATATTCGCGCCGACCGCGACCGCGCTACTATTGTCGGCCGGGGTGGCCGAACTCAGCGTCGGGGGCCCGACGGTGCTGCTGTTGGCGCCCAGCACCACGCGTGGCGGCAGCACCAGTGTCGGGTCCGCGGTTTCGAGCGCAAAGGAGTGATAAGGCAGGGAGGCGCGGGATGTACTCATGGGATCTCTTCAGGCTCAAGGAAACGCGGACGGACTGCCTCATCATGATAGCAATAAAATACCGCCGTATTCCCCTGGACCAAGGCCCGCGCGCTAAATTGTTGGCGCCCTTACCACAGTACTAGGCCAGGTAGTCGATCGTCAGCGGCGCGTGGTCGGAAAAGCGCTCATCCTTGTAGATGGCGACCGCCTGCGCCTTAGCCGCGATGCCGGGGGTGGCGACGTGGTAATCGATGCGCCAGCCCACGTTCTTGGCCCAGGCCTGGCCGCGGTTGCTCCACCACGTATATTGCTCCTCGCGCGGGTCGAGGCCACGGTGCACATCGACATAGCCGACTTCATCGAAGATGCGCGTCATCCAGGCCCGTTCCTCGGGCAGGAAGCCGGAATTTTTCTTGTTGCCTTTCCAGTTTTTCAGGTCGATTTCGTGGTGGGCGATGTTCCAGTCGCCGCAGATCACCACTTCGCGACCCTCCGCCTTCAACTGTTGCAGGTGCGGCAGGAACAAATCCATGAAGCGGAACTTGGCTTCCTGGCGTTCTGGGCCGGACGAGCCGGACGGGCAGTACACGGAAATCACCGTCAGGTTGCCGTAGTCGCACTGCACATAGCGGCCCTCGGCGTCGAACTCGGGGCTGCCGAAGCCGATCACCACGCGGTCCGGCGCGATCTTGCTGTAGATGCCGGTGCCCGAATAGCCTTTTTTCTCTGCATAGTGGAAATGGCCGTGATAACCGCCCGGATTCAGGAACTCGGGCGTCATGTCTGGCGATTGCGCTTTCAGTTCCTGCACGCAGACGAAATCGGCGTCTTGCGCCGCCATCCACGTGAAAAAGCCCTTGCTGGACGCGGAGCGGATGCCATTCAGGTTGGCAGAGATGATTTTTGGCATAGAGTGTAGGGTAAGGAGCAAATTACTGGACGGCTAGTTTAGCTGGTTTTGGGCTTTGATTGCTGGGCCGGGTCGCGCAGATTAAAATACAGGCACTTTTCTCCATCGAGGCATTATGCAAACTTTACGGCAAGAATTTATCGCGTTTTCGGTCCAGACCGGCGTGCTGCGCTTCGGCGATTTCACCACCAAGGCGGGACGCCAGTCGCCGTACTTCTTTAACGCGGGCCTGTTCCACGACGGCGCCACACTGGCCCAGCTGGCCCAGTTCTATGCGCAGACGCTGCTCGACTCGGGCGTCGAGTTCGACATGCTGTTCGGCCCCGCCTACAAAGGCATCACGCTGGCCTCGGCCACGGCGGTGGCACTGGCCGGCAAGGGCCGCAATACCTCGTTCGCCTTCAACCGCAAGGAAGCCAAGGACCATGGCGAAGGCGGCACCATCGTCGGCGCCAAGCTGCAGGGCAAGGTCGTCATCATCGACGACGTGATCTCGGCCGGTACCTCGGTGCGGGAATCGGTCGACATGATACGCGCCGCCGGCGCGGAACCGTGCGCCGTGCTGATCGCGCTGGACCGGATGGAACGCTCCGGTAAGGATGACGCGCTGTCGGCCCACTCGGCGGTGCAGGAAGTGAGTCAGGCCTACAACATTCCCGTGATTTCGATTGGCAACCTCGACGACCTGTTCAGCTACCTGAACAGCGCTGGCGCCGACCCGCAGTTGCAGCAATATAAAGAGGCAGTGGCCGCCTACCGCCAGCGCTACGGCACCAGCGCATAACGCGCTGCAACACGGGTTTGCGTGGACTTTGAAATTGCTATGCTGTAACCTTTTGGGCAGCAACTTTTGCCAGACCCGGCCCGGCGTCAGACCGAAACATTACAAGGCGGAATAATGAATATTGCAAGCATGAAGGTTCACGGTGACGTCACCGGTCTGGATGACATTCGCGATGGACTGCCCACCGAGCCGGACAGCACCTGGGACAAGGGTGACCCGCGTCCCGACGGCCGGGTGCGCATCGATTCCGGCTTTTATGTCGGCATCGCCACCGAGAAAAACCCGGATGACCTGCTGAAGGCGATCCGTCATTATCTGGCCGAATGCGCGGCGCGCGGCATCCACTTCGAGCGTTCCGACGTGGCGGCCGAATTGCGGGTGGCCTTCATGGTGCCCGACGGGGGCAGTGCGCCCTCGCTCGATTTTTCGCTGGCGGACCTGAAGCTGCTGGTGGACATGGGTATTTCGCTGAGCATTACCTCGTAAGCGTGCCGATGCGTTTTTCCGAAGACCGCCTCGCCACGCTGGACTGCGGGCCGCAGGCCCAGCGCGCAGTGCATATCTGGGAACCGGCGACCGCGCCCCGCGCCGTACTGCTTGCGATCCATGGCGGGCTGGCCCATGGCGGTGACTACGTGACCCCGGCGCTGTATTTCCGCGCCCATGGTATCGCCACCGTCAGCCAGGATTTGTGCGGCCACCACCTGGCCCGCAAGGTCGACATCCCCGGTTTCCAGATCTTCCTCGATGAAAGCGTGCTGCTCTTGCAGTGGGTGCGCCAGCAATGGCCGGGCGTGCCGGTCTTCATCATGGGCCATTCGATGGGGGCGCTGATCGCCACCCATCTGGCGCTGGGGCCGCTGGCTGGTGATCATGCGCTGGGCGGCTTCATCCTGTCGTCGCCGTATTACGTGAATGCCTTGAAAGTAGCGCCGCTGTTGCTGGCGCTGGCTGGCGTACTGGGCGCCGTGGCGCCGCGCATGACGGTGCCGCTGGAGCCGATGACCGAGGTGCTGACGCATGATGCCGCCATCACAGCACGCCATCATGCCGACGAGCGCGATGGCATCCGCGCCGCTGCCTGTACGGTACGGTTTGGCAATGCCCTGACCGCTGCCCAAGCGGGCCTGGCGGCGCGCATGTCAGGCTGGCAGCACCCGCTGTTTGCCGTGGTGGCGGGCGACGACCGGCTGGCCGACGCCCGTGCCAGCGAGGCCATGCTGCGCTCGGTGCCGGCTGGACTGCTGACGTATCACCACTACCCGCACAACTTCCACGAGAATTTCAACGAAGTGAATCGCGAGCAGATCTTTGCCGACATCCTGCGCTGGCTGGATCAACGGCTTACTTCAGCTGCCACACATACTGCATCTTCAGCCACGACTTGACCGGCTTGCCGGCCAGCGTGGCGGGCTTGAAGCTGCACAGGCGGATGCCGGTCTGGGCTGCTGCATCGAGCGCCGGATGGCCACTTGATTTCTGCACTTTGGCGTCGCTGACCTTGCCATCGACGTCGATCAGGAAGCCCAGCGTGACCGTGCCTTCTTCCACCGCCTTGATCGACGCTTCGGGATACACCGGCTGGGCGCAGCTATTGAAATCCACAACCGCAGGCACCCGTTTGGCTGCCGTCTTGTCGGCCGCCGTCGCTTCCGCGTACAAGGCCAGACAGGCCACGGCCAGTCCCAGCATCGGGATGGCGGCTTTCCAGTTCAGTGCCTGCGGGGCAGGGCGCAACAATCGTTTGATACGTAGCATCAGATCTCCTCCGTTGGCCGCAAGGGCCAGGTGGTGGGTTGAAAACTGGAGACGCTCCAGTTCGGAAAGTGCAAGAGCCAGACGCCGCGGTTCGCCCAGTTGTCTTGCTGCAAAATCGTCGGCCATCTGTTCGCGTTCGCTGCGGATGCGCTGTGAAATCCACCACACGGCCGGGTGGTAGAACAGCAGCGTCTCTATCGCGTTCTGCAACAGATTGACCAGATAATCGTGGTGCCGGATGTGCGCCAGTTCGTGCGCCAGCAAGGCTTCCAGCAAGTCGGGCGGCAGGCCGCTGAGCAGCGCCGCCGGCACCAGCACCAGCGGTCGCCAGCAGCCGGCCGTGACCGGACTGTCCAGCGTATCCAGCACGCGCAGGTGTACCGGGCGCCGGATGCCGGCGCGCCGTGCCAGCTGCTCCAGCCGCGCCTGCCAAACGGGGTGGACACGGCCATGCTGCTGGCGCGCGCGTTCTATCCACAGCAGGCCGCAGGCCATGCGCAGCAGCAGTACGGCGGCACACAAGGCCCACAGGCTGACGATCCAGTACATGGCCTGATGCAGGTTGATGACACCGCTGTCATCGGCCAGTGTGGCGGGTAGCAGGGTGCTGGAAAACAGCGCGGCCGGCTCGCCACCGCCTGCGCTGCCGAGCCGTTGCAGCAGACTGACAAGGGGCCAGACGGCGCATGCCAGCAGCGCGGCGCAGGCCACGCTGTAGCGCACGCCGGGACGGGCGTTGCGCAGCACCGCCAGCGCAACGGCGGTAGCGCAACCGAGCAGCAGGCCTTGCCACAGGAAATGAATCAGCGTCCAGCCGAGTGCGGTGACCAGCGTGTTCATGGCGCCTCGTCCTTCAGCAATTGTTCGATCTCGGCGCGCTCTTTCTTGGACAGGCCAGAGCGCAACGCGGCCAGTACCAGCGCCTTGGCGGAGCCGGCGAAGGCTTTCTGCACCAGATCTTTTAGCAAGCTGGTCTGCAGCGAGTCTTGCGCCTGCGCTGGTGCGTAGACATGCGAGCGCTGGCTTTCGTCACGGATCAGCAAACCCTTGGTGTGCATGATTTGCAGCAGGCGCAGAACGTTGCCGTAGGCTAGGTCTGGCTTGTCCGCCAGCATCGCTTCGTGCACCTGTTTGGCGGTCGCGGCACCTAGCGGCCATAGCACTTGCAACAGGTCGAGTTCGGCAGCGGTGGGCTTGGGCACTGGGTTTTTGCTCATCTTGACTCCTGATCAGGGAAGTGGTGTTGAAAGTAGAATATCGTGTCTAGACAAAAATGTATACTTTGATCTGGCATTAATTTTTGCCAGTTGTTTTAAGTAGACAGAGATGTATATAAGAAAGTCTGCGCTTACTCGGAGGCATTAAAAGTTGCGCCAAAGATTGTCACAAAAACATCTTTTTGTGGCCGTCTTGATCTAGGACAGAAAACCTTGCATACCGCAAGCCAGATCAGTCCGACACTGGATGCAGGCGCTTACCGAGGCACTGGATGGTGCGCCACCGCCGCGTCGCAAGGCTGCGGCGTCACTTATGTGGTTTTTGTCCAGGAGTACTTTATGCAAGATATTTCCATTCTCCGTGGTGGCGGTCGGCTGGTACTGGGCTGTGCAGCGCTGGCGCTGCTGAACAGCGCACAGGCGGCAGCGCCGACGCAATTGTCCTACAACGCGTATGCCTCGGTCGGGGGCAGTCTCTACACGTCTTACAGCAGTCCTTCGGTGGGAGATGTCAGTTTCCAGATTTACACGCCGGGCGCTGGGACGTACAACGATGGTCAGAGTGGTAGCCTGACCACGGGTGTGGCGCAGGGCAGCTACACGATTGCCGCCGGTGGCGCCAGCGGGAGCGATCCCATCTACGACATCATCACCAACGGCGGCCAGTACGGCTACAGCTATACCGGCCGGGCTGAAGCAACCAGCTTGCGCCTGCATACGGCCGTGTCCAGTTCCATGGTCGATCTCGGCGGTAGCAGCGCCGCGCCGAATACCTCGCTGCAGGGTCAGGCGAATGCGCAATGGACGCAGCAGCTGCTGGTCGATCCCGGCACCAACCGCAAGGTTGGCGACTATGGCGCACTGATCTTGCAAATCTCGATGGAGGGTACGTTTAACAGGGGCTTGGCCGACAACAACGCGTCCAATTACGCGCAGGTCAGCACCGCGTTTACCGATACTTCCGGGGTCAGCTACAACAGCCAGTTTGGCCTGTCGACCTCGGCGTATGACAGTAGCTGGACCGGGCAGGCGACCGCCTACAAAAAATTGCTGTACCAGTATGGTGTGCCCTTCAATCTGTCGATGTGGCAGAACACCTACACCAGCAACAACGGTGACGCGAATTTCTTCGATACCGCCTACATCAGCGCGATCGAATTGCCGAAAGGCGCGGTGCTGCATTCGGGTGCCCAACAGGCGGGGCTGGGTAGCCTGGCGGAATTGTATGGGGCCGTGTCGTATGCGGCGACGGAGGATGATCCGAATACCAACTGGGACTTCGGCAACAACGGTGGTGGCTATACCCCGCCGCCAGCCGTGCCTGAGCCGGACAGCATGGCGATGCTGGGGGTCGGCTTGGCCATGCTGGGCTGGCTGGGGCGCCGTCGGCGCGCTTGAATGAACTTTGATAAAACCGGGGGATATCATGAAACACGCTTTGCTACCAAAATTGCTGGTCATCACCATCAGTGCATTGCTGTTCAGCGCAGGCGCGGCCCGTGCTGAGACTGGCTACACGGTAACCGTGCTAACCGACACGGCCACTACGCTGGATGTGGTGTGGACGTGGGATTACCACCTTGCACCGGTGCTCAGTTCGATGCTGGTCGCGCCCGACCTGAGCTTCTGGACGGCGGAGGTGGGGGCCCGCTATGACGGGCAAAATCTGCTGCTGGGCGGCAGCGGACAGCATCTGGTCGAGCCACATCCGGTGATCGATACGGCGCCGGCCCCGGTCTACTTTGGCGGCCTGAAGCAAGCGGTGGGCAGCGCCGGCCAGACCTCCGCCATGGCCCGGCACTGGCCGGATGCACAGTTTGTCTCGCCCGCCAATTTTCTGAACCCACACTGGGACCACTATGAGCTGATACTGAGCAGTGACGCGAATGGCGCCCAAATCGAGCTGAAGGCCCTGCATCCGGTGCCGGAACCGAGCAGCTACGCGATGCTGGTGGCGGGGCTGGCCTTGCTGGGCGTGATGCGGCGGCGCAGCTAGCGTCATGGGCGCGCGGCGGGCAGATGTTGTTTCCGCCGCGTCGCCTATTTGCAACTGGTTGCACAAACACAGCAAGCGCTCTACAATCAGTGCAACTGGTTGCATAAATGGAGCGCTACATGAAATATCCCCACCTTTTCACCCCGCTGGATCTGGGTTTCACCACGTTGCCGAACCGCGTCATCATGGGTTCCATGCACGTTGGCCTGGAAGAAGTGCCGAACGGCTTTGAACGCATGGCCGCTTTCTACGCCGAGCGCGCCCGTGGCGGCGTCGGCCTGATCGTCACCGGCGGTATTGCGCCGAATGAGCGCGGCCGTCCGATGAAGGGTGGCGCCATGATGACCACCGAGGAACACGCCGAGCACCATCGTCAGGTAACCGCCGCCGTACACGCGGAAGGCGGCAAGATCGCGATGCAGATCCTGCACTTCGGCCGCTACTCTTACCAGAAGGATCTGGTGGCGCCGAGTGCCGAGCAAGCCCCGATCAATCCCTTCGTGCCGCACGCACTGAGCACCGAAGAAGTCGAGCAGACGGTGCAGGACTTCGTGCGCTGCGCCGGACTGGCCCAGCATGCCGGCTATGACGGCGTCGAGATCATGGGCTCGGAAGGGTATCTGATCAACGAATTCATCGCTGCCCGCACCAACCGCCGCGACGACGAATGGGGCGGCAGCTATGCCAACCGGATGCGCTTCCCGGTCGAGATCGTGCGTCGCACGCGCGAAAAAGTCGGTCAGGATTTCATCATCATTTACCGTTTGTCGATGCTCGATCTGGTCGAAGGTGGTTCGACGCTGGAAGAAGTGATCGAACTAGCAAAGGCGATCGAAGCGGCTGGTGCCACCATTATCAACACCGGTATCGGCTGGCACGAAGCGCGCATTCCTACCATTGCCACCAAGGTGCCGCGTGCCGCGTTCGCGTGGGTCACGCAAAAGCTGCGCGGCCATGTGGCGATTCCGCTGGTGGCCACTAACCGCATCAACACGCCGGAAGTGGCGGAACAGTTGCTGGAAGACGGCTATTGCGATCTGGTGTCGATGGCCCGTCCACTGCTGGCCGATCCCGAATTCGTGCTGAAGTCGCGCGAAGACCGCGCCGACGAAATCAATACCTGCATCGGCTGTAACCAGGCTTGCCTCGATCACACCTTTGGCGGCAAGATCACCTCCTGCCTGGTCAACCCGCGCGCCTGCCATGAAACCGAACTGGTATTCCAGCCGCTGGTGCAGCGCAAGCGCATCGCCGTGGTGGGCGCCGGTCCGGCCGGCATGAGCTTCGCCGTCGCTGCAGCAGGGCGCGGCCATGACGTCGAGTTGATTGAAGCGTCGCACCGCATCGGCGGCCAGCTGAACGTCGCCAAGCAAGTGCCGGGCAAGGAAGAATTTAATGAAATGCTGCGTTACTTCGGCAAGCAGATCGAGTTGAAAGGTGTGCGCCTGACCCTCAACACCCGCGCCACGGCGCAGACACTGCGCGAGGGCGGCTACGATGAAATCGTGATCGCCACCGGCGTCGTGCCACGCACGCCGGCCATCGAAGGGGCTGATCACGCCAAGGTCATGGGCTACCTGGATGTGCTGCGCGATGCCAAGCCGGTTGGCAAAACGGTGGCCATCATCGGCGCCGGTGGCATCGGCTTTGATGTGGCCGAGTATCTGACGCACAGCGGCGACAGTGGCGCCGTCAATGCCGACAAGTTCTATGCTGAATGGGGTATCGATACTTCGTACAGCGCCGCTGGCGGCCTGCGCGTAGCCGAGGTGGAAACTTCGCCGCGCCGGGTCTATCTGCTGCAGCGCAAGGAGAGCAAGGTCGGGGCCAATCTGGGCAAGACCACCGGCTGGATCCATCGTACCGGTCTGAAGGCGCGCCGGGTCGGCATGTACTCCAGCGTCAGCTATCGCAAGATCGATGACCAGGGTTTGCATGTGACGGTCGATGGCCAGGAGCAGGTGCTGCCGGTCGATCACGTCATTATGTGTGCCGGCCAGGATCCGCTGCGCGAGCTGTATGAGCAGTTGCAGGATCGTGCTGGCAGTGTGCATCTGATCGGTGGCGCCGATGTCGCTGCTGAACTCGATGCCAAGCGCGCCATCGACCAGGGCGTGCGCCTGGCCGCGGTGATCTGAGGTGCGCGGCAGGCAGCATGGGATAATGTGCACTTTGTCGCTCGCTGCCTGACACGATGTCCTTACCTCACGCCCTCATTACCGCGCTACTGGAGCGCCCCAGCTCCGGCCAGGAACTGGCGCGCCGCTTTGACAAGTCGATTGGTTATTTCTGGCATGCGACCCACCAGCAGATTTATCGCGAGCTGGGACGGCTGGAGCAGGCGGGCTGGATCGAATCGCTGGAGCCGGCCGCTACCCGTGGCCGGCAGCGCGCTTATTGCGTGCTGCCGGCGGGACGCGAGGAATTGCGGCGCTGGATGGCGGACAGCTCGGACCCGCGCCCGATGCGCGATGAACTGATGCTGCGCATCCGCGCTGAAGCGGTGGTGGGGCCGACCGGGCTGGCCGACGAACTGGCGCGCCGGCTGGCGCTGCACCGCCTACAGCTGGCGCATTATCAGCAGATCGAAGCGCATGATTTCCCGCCGGGTGTGCACACACGCGAGCAGCAGCTGCAGCATCTGGTGCTGTCGGCCGGGATCATGATGGAGCAGATGTGGGTGCAGTGGTCGGAACAGGCGCTGGCGGTGCTGGCGCAACCGGCTGGCGTCGGCGCGGCCGATTAATTGACGTGGTATTTCTTGCGCAGCAGCGCTAGCGGCCAATGCCGACCTTACCCCCTCAGCAAACCCGGGGTCAGACCCGGCGGGTCTGACCCCAGCATTCCGCCGTTGGGGTGCTTAGCCAGCCAGCTTGGCCTTCAGCAGCTCGGTCAGCTGGGCCGGATTGGCCTTGCCGCGTGAGGCTTTCATGGCTTGGCCGATCAGCGCGTTGAGCGCTGCTTCCTTGCCGGCGCGGTACTGCTCGACCGACTTCCCATTGGCGGCAATCACGTCGTTGACGATCGCTTCCAGCGCGCCGCTGTCGGAAATCTGCTTCAAGCCCTTGGCCTCGATGATCGTGTCGACCAGATTCTCGTCGGCCGATTTGGCTTCCCACATGCCGGCGAACACTTCCTTGGCCGCCTTGTTCGAGATGGTGCCGTCGGCAATACGCTTCAGCATGGCGGCCAGTTGGGCGGCCGATACCGGCGAATTTGCAATCTCCACGCCTTCACGGTTCAGCGTCGACGAGACATCGCCCATCAGCCAGTTGGCGGCCGCCTTGGCGTTTTCCTTGCCGGCCTTGTCGACCACGGCGACGAAGTAGGTCGCCATGTCTTTCGACTGGGTCAGCACCAGCGTGTCGTATTCCGGCAGCGCGTATTCGGTGGTGAAGCGGGTGCGCATGGCGCCCGGCAGTTCCGGCATGGTTGCTTGCACGCGTGCGATCCATTCCGGCGAAATGGTCAGCGGTGGCAGGTCCGGATCCGGGAAGTAGCGGTAATCCTGCGCGTCTTCCTTGCTGCGCATTTCACGGGTTTCCTTGCGGTCCGGATCATACAAACGGGTGGCCTGCTGCACCTTGCCGCCGTCTTCGATCAGTTCGATCTGGCGCCGCACTTCCACGTGCACGGCTTCCTCGATGAAGCGGAACGAGTTCAGGTTCTTGATCTCGCAGCGGGTGCCAAATTCCTTCTGGCCCTTGGGACGGACCGAGACGTTGACGTCGCAGCGGAACGAACCTTCCTGCATATTGCCGTCGCATACGCCCAGCCACATCACCAGCGAGTGCAGCGCCTTGGCGTAGGCCACCGCTTCGGCGGCGCTGCGAATTTCCGGCTCCGAGACGATTTCCAGCAGCGGCGTACCGGCGCGATTCAGGTCGATACCGCTCATGCCCTGATAGTCTTCGTGCAGCGACTTGCCGGCGTCTTCCTCAAGGTGGGCGCGGGTCAGGTTGACGGTCTTGGTGACGAATTCGCCATCCTTCTCGTAGCCGAAGGTCAGCGAACCGCCTTGTACTACCGGGTCTTCGAACTGGCTGATCTGGTAGCCCTTCGGCAGGTCCGGATAGAAGTAGTTCTTGCGCGCGAAGATAGATTGCGGCGCGATGGTGGCACCGACGGCCAGACCGAAGCGAATCGCACGGTCCACCGCCTGCTTGTTCATCACCGGCAGCACGCCCGGCAGCGCCAGGTCAACCGGGCTGGCTTGGGTGTTGGGTGCGGCGCCGAACTTGATCGGCGAACCGCTGAAAATTTTAGATTCGGTCGTGAGCTGCACGTGGTTCTCAA
>JBGSBQ010000014.1:0-18767 GCA_041730475.1 Sphingomonadaceae bacterium | reverse complement strand
GATTGGGCGATTCCCACGGCAGCGGCCAAGTCTGCGTTGGTCATCCGCGAATTTTGCGTCAGTAGTCTCAAGAGCTCGTGATCGATTTCATCGAGGTCTGCTTGCATAAGGAAACATCTCATGAAACGATTCTCCCGCATGCTCCCATTGACCGCCGCCCTGTTGCTGGCCAGCGCCGCGCAGGCACAGGATGCGGCGCGCTTCAAGGCCGAAGTGGCGGGGCAGGTGGATGGCATGTATCCCAAGCTCGATGCGCTGTACAAGGATTTGCATGCGCATCCGGAGATCTCGTTCCAGGAAGTGCAGACTGCCGCCAAGCTGGCCGCGGAAATGCGTGCGCTCGGCTTTGAGGTGACGGAGAAGGTCGGCCAGACCGGTCTGGTGGCGATCTTCAAGAATGGTCCGGGACCGACGGTGCTGGTGCGTACGGAAATGGATGCCTTGCCGATGGAAGAAAAGACCGGCCTGCCGTATGCCAGCAAGGCGCACGCGCAGTTGAATGGCCGCGATACCATGGTCACCCACAGCTGCGGTCACGATGTGCACATGGCCAGCTGGATTGGCACCGCGCGTACGCTGGTGGCGATGAAGGCGAAGTGGAAGGGCACACTGATGTTTGTCGGCCAGCCCGCCGAGGAAATCGGCGCCGGTGCCAAGGCCATGCTGGCGGACGGCCTGTTTACCCGTTTCCCCAAACCTGACTACGCGTTCGCCTTGCATAGCTGGCCGAATCCGTATGGCACCATCGGCTACGAAGTCGGTCCTGTCTCGTCCACCTCGGACGGCATTGAGATTGTCTTCAAGGGACGCGGCGGCCACGGCTCGGCGCCGGACCAGGCTATCGACCCGATCACCATCGCCGCGCATTTCATTACCGATGTGCAAACCGTAGTCAGCCGCGAGAAGAACCCCAAGGAATTCGGCGTGGTGACGATCGGCGCGATCAGCGGCGGCACGGTCGGTAATATCATTCCGGATAACGTCACGTTGCGCGGCACCATGCGCTCCTACAATCCGGAAGTGCGCGCCAAGATGGTCGAGGGGGTGCGCCGCACCGCCTATGCAGCCGCCATGATGGCTGGCGCGCCGGAACCCAACGTGCAGCTGATCGCCAACGGCCAGGCCATCATCAATACCGAAAAAGTCGTGCAAAGCACCGAGATCATCCTGAAGAAAGCCTTTGGCGACAAAGCTTTCCGCATGCCGGCCATGACCGCCAGCGAGGACTTTTCAGTGTTCGTCAACGAAGGCATCCCGTCGATGTTCTTCTTCACCGGCATCTACGATCCGAAGGATGTCGAGGCATCGAAGGCGCCGGGCGGTAAGCCTTTGGCCTTCAATCACTCGCCGTTCTACGCGCCAGTACCGGAGCCATCGATCAAGACCGGCGTGCAGGCCATGACGCTGGCCGTGTTGAACGTGCTGGCGCGGTAAGCGGTTAACGCCAGCACCGGAGCGCGGCTTATTTCGAGGCCGCGATCCACGCGCTGACGCGCTGTTCCAGAATCGGCAGCGACAGCGTGCCTTCGCCAGTGACCACGGTGTGGAAGCTGGCATAGCTGAATTTGTCGCCCAGTTCCTGCTGTGCACGGGCGCGCAATTCCAGTATCTTCAGCGCGCCGATCTTGTAGGCCAGCGCCTGCGCCGGCCACACCATATAGCGTTCGATCTGGTTGCGGGCCCGTGCTTCGCTATAGCCCAGCGTGTCCATCGCATAGTGCAGCGCTTGCTCGCGGCTCCAGCCTTTGGCGTGCATGCCGGTATCGACCACCAGTCGCACGGCGCGCAACATCTCGTCATTCAGGTGGCCAAAGTAGTACACCGGCTGCTGATACAGGCCAAACTGCTTGCCCAGCGTTTCCGAATACAGGGCCCAGCCTTCGGTGTAGGCCGCCGTTTCCGGATTTTCGGTGTTGAACTTGCGGAAGTCCGGCAAATCCAATTCCTTCAGCAGCGCCGCATGCAAATGGTGGCCCGGCAAACCTTCATGCAGGAATAACGTGACCATTCCGTCAATATTGTATTGCCGTGGGTCGTTCACGACCGGCCAGAACACGCCCGGATGCGAGCCATCGGCTGCCAGTGGCGTGTAGTGGTCGGAGGCAGTGGCGCGGGTCAGTTCCGGCTCCAGTTGCAGTTCCAGTTTGGCCTTGGGCAGCAGACTGAAATACTGGGGCAGTTGCTGCGTGACCTTGCTGTAGATGTCGCGGTAGGCATCGAGCACCTGCGTTTCGCTGGTGAACGGCTTGAATTTCGCTTGCGCTGCGACCCATTGCGGCAGGCCGGCCGCTGCACCGTCATAGCCCAACTGGGCTCCCAGTTCCCGCATTTGCTGCTGGATGCGTGCCACTTCGCGCAGCCCCAGCGCATGGATCTCATCCGGTTTTAGTGCCAGATTGGTATTGTTTTTAATGCGTGCCTGATACCAAGCGGCACCATTGGGCAGGGCGGCATAGCCGGTGCTGCTGCGGCTGGCCGGCAGGTAATCCTGTTCCAGGAACGTTGACAGTCGGTCCAGCGCCGGCATCAGGCCAGCGGCGATAGTCTTGCGGTAGGCCGCCGTCAGGCGTTGCTGGTCGGTACTGGAGAAGCTGGCCGGCAGGTTGCGAATAGGCGTGTAAAAGATGCTGGCTTCCGGCGTCGTGCTACGCAAGGCCTGGAATTGCGGCAGCATCGCATTAGTAATTGTTTTAGGCTGGACTACACCGACGCGCATGCCTTCTTTCATATTAACGATGGCCTGATCTATCCATGCCGGTAATTGATTCAGGCGGCTCAAATAAGCGTCATATTGTTTCGGTGTGGTCAGCGGTTGTGAACCGGTACCACTAGCGTAATTGGCCAGAGTACTGGGCACATTATCGAGCTGATTCAGCGGCAATAAATGCTCGGGATAGGGTTCCAGGTCGAGCGAGCTTTCCAGTTCAAATGCCAGTAAATCATAGTTTAATTTCTGCTTTTCATTCAGGCCATTGCGCGCAATATTTTTTAACTGCCGTTGCATGCGATGGTAAAGTGCGAATTGTTTGGCGCGCACCTTGGGTGAAATAATCAAACCAATCTGATCATCATAACGACTGTCGCCATTGGCGGTGGCATATAACAGCGGATCATATTTGGCACGCGCCATATAAAAAGAATCCGCCAGTTTATCTAGTTGTTTGTTGGCTGCGCTGGAATGTGTCGGGCTCACCGCTGCAGGTGTTATTGCCAGCGCTGGCAGCGAATATGTACCGCCCAGTAATAAAGCAGCGATCAGGGTGGATTGTTGTAGCGTGATACGGGGACGATACATAGGCATGAGATTTTCCTGTGATTGCTTAACGGTGATTGGGCTTGGCAATGAATCAGATTCCAGATTCTCGCTGGGGACAACGACGGATTACCAGTTGTCTGCAGACGAACTATACGCGCTGCGCTGCGGCGGGTGAAAAATGTGCCCTAGTTTATGCCAAAAATTGGCTTTTTTGTGCCAATTTTTGGCATAACTGACGGGCAGGGCTCGGCAATGGAGCGGAGCGCCCACTGGCCTGTACCGCTGCCATGGAATTCCGATGGCTATGGTCGTGCAGGCGATTCAGTAACTGGGAATAATTATTTGGCGTGACTTCCTGAACCGAGAGCGGCAGGAAAAAAAACATGGGGTAATGCGGGGATTTAATAAAAATCAGGGAATAGCGTTGCGGAGTGGATATTTCCCGATTCGCCATGAGCGCATCAAGATGCGGGAGACGGATGTATCAACCAGAAAAAAAGGCTGAGTCCTGTGTGACAGAACTCAGCCCTTGATAGTATTGCGCGCTAAATCAGTTTGATATTTTTGCTGCAGCTCGCCGTGGCGCTTTTATTCTGGAAACCTCGAATAAGCGCTAAATCGTCATTCCCGCGCAGGCGGGAATCCATACTCCGTCCCGTATCTTACGGGGTATAGCTTTCTTGTTGCGAGTTGTTCGAAGTCCCTTAAAGCGTAGAATCAGGATTGTTTGCGGCGACGGGCAGTCCAGCCCAGCATGCCCAAACCAGCCAGCAGCATCGCATACGTTTCTGGTTCTGGTACGGCGCTGACTTCCAAAGTGGCGGCATTCAGGATCGGGTTGTTATCGCTATGCAGTGCATCGATGCCGCCCAGGCCATAAGTTACGGTGGTCGAGGTCGCGATAAAAGTATCGGTCAACACTGCGCTGCGCAGGGTGCTATTAGTATTGAGGCCAAATGGCGACACGTCGGTGGCAATGGACGTATTGTCACGGTAAACATTAAATCCGCGGTCGTAGATGGTTTCATCGAACAACAGCTGGGTTTTGTAAGTGGCACCGACGGTCAAGCCCGACATGGACAGCATCACGACTTGCGCATCCTGCATATTTGGGTTGACATAGCTCCAGACAATCGAAGTCATCACGTTACCCAGCTTGATGTCATCCTGCGAATTAGTGAAGGTGCGCGTCGACCAGTTGCCGATGTAATTTTGATTCGTCAGGCTGACGCCGGACGTTGTAGAGGCATTGGTAAAGGTGGCGTCGCCGATCGTGGTGCCGGCTGCGTTGCCGTTCAACGTCAGGGCGTAGGCGAAGTTACCTTGCAAGTCCAGCTGGCTGCTACCCGTCAGGGCGGCAACGGTGGTGTCCGCTTGGGCGAAGGCCGACATAGCGGCGAAACCCAGGCCCAGTGCGGTTTTGTACAGTTTGTTCATGATATTTCCCATCCCGGTATTTGTTATGTGTGGCGAATAAGTGTCTAGATGGAAACATCCAGTTCCAATATAATAACATGTAGAAATGAAAATATCCAAAATGCATCTTTAATTTCATAAATACAATAATTAATTCCTTTTGGGAACTATTTCGTCGGCTTGCTGGTGGCAATCGGCGCCGATCGCCTGAGGGCGAGTCTGGGCCGGCCATCTTCGCCAGCATGCTTTTGGAGAAGGGTGTCGCTGAGGGGTACAATAGAGCTATTCTTTGATAAAACGCGCACAGAATTCAGCGACCATGCTGCAGTTTTGCGGGTTTTGTTGTCATTTACAGCAGTGATGGTGGTTCCAGTAAGAGTCTTGCCCGGCGTGTGCCTGCCACGATTTGAATCCGCCTAACTTATTGATAATTAAAGGTTTTCCATGAGTCTCCAATGCGGCATCGTCGGCCTGCCTAACGTCGGCAAGTCCACCCTCTTCAACGCCTTGACCAAGGCTGGCATTCCGGCAGAGAACTATCCATTCTGCACCATCGAGCCGAACGTCGGCGTGGTGGAAGTGCCGGATCCGCGCATGGGTGCGCTGGCCGAGATCGTCAAACCGGAACGCATGGTCAACGCCATCGTGGAATTCGTCGACATCGCTGGCCTGGTGGCCGGTGCGTCGCAGGGCGAAGGACTGGGTAACCAGTTCCTGTCGCACATCCGCGAAACCGACGCCATCGTCAACGTGGTGCGCTGCTTCGAAGATGATAATGTGATCCACGTATCGGGCAAGGTCAGCCCGCTGGACGATATCGAAGTGATCCAGACCGAACTGGCGCTGGCCGACCTCGGCACTGTCGAGAAAGCGATCCACCGCGAAAACAAGAAAGCCCGTTCCGGCGACAAGGACGCGGCCAAGCTGCTGGCCATCATGGAACGCATCGTGCCGCACCTGAACGAAGCCAAGCCGGTGCGCGCCATGGGCCTGGATGCCGACGAGCTGGCCCTGATCAAGCCACTGTGCCTGATTACCGCCAAGCCAGCCATGTATGTGGCCAACGTGTCGGACAGCGGCTTCACCAACAACCCGTTGCTGGACCAGCTGACCGCCTACGCCGCCACCCAGAATGCACCGATCGTTGCCATCTGCGCCGCCATCGAAGCGGAAATCGCTGACCTGGACGACGAAGACAAGGGCGCCTTCCTGGCCGACATGGGCATGCAAGAGCCGGGTCTGGACCGTCTGATCCGCGCCGCCTACAAATTGCTGGGTCTGCAGACCTACTTCACCGCCGGTGTCAAAGAAGTGCGCGCCTGGACCATTCACGTTGGCGACACCGCACCGCAAGCGGCTGGCGTGATCCACACCGACTTCGAGCGTGGTTTCATCCGCGCCCAGACCATCGCCTATGACGACTTTATCCAGTACAAGGGAGAGTCGGGCGCCAAGGAAGCGGGCAAGATGCGCGCCGAAGGCAAGGAATACGTGGTCAAGGATGGTGATGTGCTGAACTTCCTGTTCAACGTCTAACTCGGCTTGCTCCCTGAAAACCCCCGCGCTGCGGGGGTTTTTGTTTTTGGGGCGTCGGTACAATTCGCGTCCACCTCACAAAAAACCACAATAGCCATTTCCTTTTGGAAATTTTAAGGCGGCAAATCACATGGCAATCGATTGTATTTGTCCACTACAATCAGGTTGCTATCATCGTGAGATCGACCTGCAGCCAGGTCCGTCTATCCGACGGACGTGGTCCGTTCCCCGCCCCGAACCGGCGGTCGAGCCAAGTCCGCCATAACGCGGTGTTTGATCAGCGCCAGTCACCAACTGGTTGCTGCTGTTTGAGTGCCGTCCCGTGCTCTGTTTTCCCTCTCCGTAGGATCGATCGACATGCTTGCTTCTTTTTTCGCGCCCGGTAAGCGCGTCATGCGCCAGTTGCGCATGCCTACCAAGTTCGCCATTATTGTTGTGACGCTGTTAATCCCGCTCGGCATGCTATTGTTTTTATATGTGGACAAGGCCAATCAGGATATCGATTTTGCACAGGGCGAGATGACCGGTACCCAATACCATCGCCAGATCAATCAATTGATGGAAGCCACCTTGCAGCACCGGGGCCAAGCCCTGCTGCGCTTGCTGGAAGCGGAAAACAAGACGGAAATGGGCGCGGCGGCCGAGCAGGTACACACCAGTTTCCAGCGCTTGCAACAACAGCTGGAACAGTCCGACCCGTTCGAGCTGCTGCCGCTGCTGAAAGACGCGCAGGGCGTGTGGACCGAGGCCCTGAACGGCAGTTATAGCGAAACGGCCCAGATCACGGCCAAATACACGCCCGTCAACCGGGCCCTGACGGCGCTGCGCCGCCGCATCTCCGACAAATCCCAACTGGCGCTCGATCCGGATGCGGACTCCTATTATTTGATGCTGTCGAGCACAGACAAGCTGCCCCTGATTACCGAGCACCTGGCCCCGCTGCGGGGTCTGGTGACCTTTGTCGCCGCCAAGCCGGACCAGGCGGCGGCGACGCTGGTGCGCATCGCTGGCTATCTGGCCATGCTGCGCAATGAAATTGACGATACCCGCGATGAGCTGGCACGGGTGGCGCAAGCCTCGCCAGCGCTGATGGCCAAGGTCGACCAGGGCGCGCTGGCCCAGCATGATGCATACCTGAGCCTGATCAACAGTTCGATCGTGACTGCCGTGACGGCCACGCCCGGCCCCCTGTATGCGCAAGGCACGCGTGCGATGCAAGCCAATGCCGAGCTGAATCAACATACGCTGGAAGCGCTGGATGAAGCGTTGCAGACGCGCATTACGCACCTGCGCCTGCGCCGCAATACCATGTTGGCCGGCGTTACGCTGGCGCTGTGCGTGGCCGGCTATGCGCTGGTCAGCTTCTATTTCGCCAGCCTGAGTGGACTGAACAGCATCATGCGCCGCGTCGAGCGCATGGGGCAGGGCGATTTGAGCGACAGCAAGATGGCCGGCGGTGCCGATGAAGTGTCGGGCGCCATCAACATCGTGCGCAACAACGTGGCCAAGCTGCACACCATCGTGGCCGGGGTGCGCAGCTCGGCCGAATCGATCAGCCTGTCGGCGGCGGAGATTGCAGCGGGCAATAACGACCTGGCCGAGCGGGGCGCCCGGATTGCCAGCACGGCGCAGCAGACCGCCGCCAACATGGATGTGCTGGATACGGCGGTAGCGCACAATCTGGCCAATGCCAAGCGCGCCGATGAGCTGGCGCTGTCGGCCTTCAACGTGGCCAGCAGTGGCGCACAGACGGTGTCAAATGCGGTGGCGATGATGGAGCGGATTACGGCATCTTCGCGCCAGATCGGCGAAATTACGCAGGTAATTGAAGGAATTGCGTTCCAGACCAATATTCTGGCGCTGAACGCCGCAGTCGAAGCGGCGCGGGCCGGCGAGCAGGGCCGCGGCTTCGCTGTGGTGGCGTCGGAAGTGCGTAGTCTGGCCCAGCGCAGCAGCAGCGCGGCCAAGGAAATCGGCGACCTGATCCGCACCTCGATCAGTGACGTCGATGAAGGGGCCCGCTTCGTCAACGCGGCAGGCAGCACCATCCATGACATCGTGCAGTCGGTGCAACGCGTCAACAGCATCATGGACGACATCACGCGCGACTCCAACCAACAGGCCCAGCAGATCAGCGAGATTGCCGCCGCCGTGCGTGAGGTCGACGCCAGCACCCAGGACAATGCCGCCATGGTGGAAGAGATTGCGGCTGCCGTGGCCTCGCTGGAAGAACGCGCCACCTATCTGTCCGAATCGGTGCAGGTGTTCCAGCTCAATGCCGCGCCGGCGCACCAGCGTCAGGCCACGCCGCCGCACCGCACACCAGTGGCGGCCGGGCGTTCGGCCCGGCTGGCTGGCTGACCCGCTGCGGCTGCCGTGCCGGTGGCCGCGTTGCGATGTTGCTGGTAGTATTCCCGCATGACACTACAACTATTATGGAGACTGTGCGCCGGCGTGCTGGCCGTGCTGCTGGGCGCGCGCCCGGCGGCGGCCGTCGAGCGCTTGCCGCTGTATGTCTACTATACCGATCCCACCTTTGCCGCCGGCGCGCCCGACAGCCTGACCGACAAGCTGGCGAGCTGGCTGACCGAGCGCGCCAACGGTCGTTACGAGTTCGTGCCGACCCAGTTGCCGCGCCGCCGGCTGGAGCGCTTGCTGGAGCAGCCGCGCTGGCATGGCGTGGTAGCCTGGTCGAACCCGCGCTTCTTCGCCGCCAGCGCGCGCCAGAGCTGGAGCCGGTATTACATGGTCGATGCCAACCTGGTGGCGTCGCTGCGCAGCGCGCCGCTCGAGTATGTCGATGACAGTTCGCTCAACGGCTTGCACATCGGTACCGTCCAGGGCTTTTCGTACAAAAATCTGGAGCCGCTGGTGCAGTCCGGTCAGCTGGTGCGTGATGATGCTGATACCGAAGCGCGTAACCTGCTGAAGCTACAGCAGCGCCGGGTCCCGGTGGCGTTCCTGCAAGCCAGTTCATTGCCCCAGTTCCGCCAGCAGTTTGCCGATCTCGATAGCTGGCTGTATTTGTCGGCGCGCCCGCGCACGGTGTTCGAACGGGCGTTTTTCACCTCGGCCAACCAGCCCGAGCTGATGACCTTCCTGAACCAGCAAGTCGATGCGTTGCTGGCTGACAAGGCGTGGCAGGACACGTTCGGTACCTGCAAGCTGGTGCTGCCGCGCCAGTCCGGCGCCAGCGAAGCGCAGCGTAAGCTGTGCCGTTAGCCACCTTGGCCGCGCTGATCGCTGCAGCGGCGCTTTTGTTCGGTATAATCAAGTCATTGCCGGTCCCCCGCGTTTGCCTTCCGCACCCGCCTCACCACCCCTCACTAGAAAAATACTCTTCATGGCATCTTCCAACGATAACGTCAGCATGGCGCTGTTCTGCGATTTTGAAAACGTGGCGCTCGGCGTGCGCGACGCCAACTACGACAAGTTCGACATCAAGCCGGTGCTGGAGCGCTTGCTGCTCAAGGGCAGCATCGTGGTCAAGAAGGCGTATTGCGACTGGGACCGCTACAAGGCCTTCAAGGCGCCGATGCATGAGGCGAACTTCGAGCTGATCGAGATTCCCCACGTGCGTCAGTCGGGCAAGAACTCGGCCGATATCCGCATGGTCGTCGATGCGCTGGACTTGTGCTACACCAAGTCGCATGTCGACACTTTCGTCATCATTTCCGGCGATTCCGACTTTTCGCCGCTGGTGTCCAAGCTGCGTGAGAACGCCAAGAAAGTGATCGGCGTCGGCGTCAAGCAATCGACGTCGGACCTGCTGGTGGCCAACTGCGACGAATTCATTTTCTACGATGATCTGGTGCGCGAAAGCCGCCGCGCCAAGCGCGACTCGGCCGAAGCCAAGCCCGCCGTCAAGCGTACGCCAGAGGAAGAACGCGCCCGTCGCGAAGAGATGGACAAGCGCCGCAACCAGGCCGTCGAAATTGCCGTTAACACCTTCGAGGCGCTGGTCTCGGAGCGTGGCGACAGCGGCAAGATCTGGGCCTCGGTACTGAAGGAAGCGATCAAACGCCGCAAGCCGGACTTCAGCGAGTCCTACTATGGTTTCCGTACCTTCGGCAACCTGATCGAGGAAGCCAAGGCCCGTGGCCTGCTGGAATTCGGCCGCGATGAAAAATCCGGTGCCTATGTGTACCGCAGCAGCGGCGCCGTCGCCAGCGACGCTGCCGGTGTCGAGTCGGTGGCTGCCAGCGTCGTCAGCGACGTCAGCCCGGACGCCAAGCCGGAAGGCCAGTCGCGCGGCGGCCGCAACCGCAATCGCGGTGGCCGCAGCGCCGCCGAGCGCTTTGCCGAACGCCAGGCCGAACGGGCTGCTGCCGCGCACGCCGCCGCTCCGGTCGTGACCGACAGCGAAGCGGTTGCCGAGGATGATGATGAACTGCCAGCCGGTCTGCTGGAAGCGGTCGAACGCGATGCCGCCGAAGCACGCGCCCAGATCGATGCCGAACGTGGCCGTGGCCGCAACCGTGGCAATCGCGGTGGTCGTAACCAGTCCGGCCGTGCCGCCGCGCCGCAGCAGGGGCAAGCCCAGGATGACGACGAGGAACTGGATGAGCCGGTGCCGATGCTGGAACCGGTAGCTGCCGCGCCGCGCGTCTACGATATCGAGGATGACGAGGAATTCACGGCCGCCGCCGAAGCCGCTGCCGCCGAAACGGAAGCGGCCCAGCTGGCAGCAGCCGGCGCGGCGCACGCAGCGCAGGATGTGGCCGAGGCAGCGCCGAAGAAATCGCGCAACAGCAAGGCGCCAGCGCGCAAGGTCAAGGCAGCCGCCAAGGCCAAGGCCGTGGTGCCTGCGGCGGTCGACGTCAGCAAGGACGACGCCGTGACGCCGACGCCGCTGGTCGCCAGCGCACAGGAAGCGCCGGCTGCGGTCGCTGCCAAGCCATCCCGTCCCGCCCGTGGTGGCAAAGGTGGCAAAGGTGGCAAGGCTGCCGCCGTGGCCGAGGCTGCAGAAGCCAGCGCCAACGCAGTGTCCGCCGAGGTGGCCGAGGTCGCCGACCGCGCCGCACCGGAAGCCCCGGCTGGCGCGCCCCGCAAGCCAGCGCCGCGCCAGCGTCGTCCGGCCAAGGCCAAAGCCGCCGACTAAGCGCAGCACTCCCTCTGCAGACGGGCCGGCGACAGATTGTCCCCGGCCCGTTTTGCTGCCATACTCTTAACTTAGATTTTTCATCATGTTTGACAGCGCGCCGTGCGGCGCCGCTGGCGCCCCCTCAGGTTATCCATGCCCACCTTGTCCGCCCTGACGCTGTATCCGATCAAGTCCTGCGCCGGTATCGCGCTGCAGGAAGCCACGCTGACCGAGCAGGGACTGATGAGCGAGCAGGTGTATGACCGTGAATGGGTGGTGGTGGGGCCGGATGGCCTGTGCCTGACCCAGCGCGAGCATCCGCGCATGGCGCTGATCGTGCCGCGCCTGAAAGCCAGCACGCTGGAACTGCGCGCGCCCGGCATGCTGCGGCTGGAACTGGCGCTCGACCTGCCCGATCCGGAACTGGCGCCGACACTGACCGTGCAAGTCTGGGATGACCAGGTGCTGGCCTATGACTGCGACGCCACCACGGCGGCCTGGTTCAGCGCCGCGCTGGGCACCCCGTGCCGGCTGGCGCGCTTTCATGTGCGTGCCGAGCGGCCCGTCAGCACGACCTGGACCAAAGGCGTCGCCGCCAGCACGCTGTTTTCGGACGGCTACCCGGTGCTGGTCGCAGGGGCCGCGTCGCTGGACGACCTGAACCAGCGTCTGCTGGCAGCCGGCCGGGCCGCGATTCCGATGAACCGCTTTCGTCCCAACGTGGTCATCGCCGGCATGCAAGCGTTCGAGGAAGACTATGTCGAGCATTTCGAACTGGGCGCGGCGCTGCTGGCGCCCGTCAAGCCGTGCGCGCGCTGTCCGATGCCGTCGGTGGACCAGGACAGCGGCAGCTTTGGCCCGGACCCGCTGGACCTGCTGCAAAGCTACCGTGCCAAGGCCGAACTGGATGACGCGATCTGCTTCGGCATGAACGCCATCGTCACGGCCGGCGCCGGCGCCCGGCTGCGGGTCGGGCAAGAGGTTGTGGCGCAGCTGGCGTTTTAATCAGCAGTTTCACTATTTGGGATTCCCAGCCGCAGCAAGTTGGCGTAATGTTGTAGCAGAACTGGGACAGTCGTAACCGATGGGTCAGCAAGCAAGGGGTACCATGACGCAAACAGCCAATATGTCGACGCCAGCGCACAGCGATGCGGCCGCGCGCGCCATCGAGCTGGCTGCCGAAAACCAGGCGCTGCGGGCCCGCATGGCGTATCTGCTGGAGCAGGCCGAGCGCAATCACTCGATCATGACGCGCCATCAGGCGTTCGACCTCGACATCGTCGGCGCCAGCAATTTCCCCGAGCTGGTTGGCACCATTTTCCGCACCCTGCCGATCATTTCCGAGCTCGATGCCGTCACGCTGGCGCTGGTGGATGAAGATGCCGACATCCAGATCGTGATGCAGAAGCTGGACGTGGTGTTTGCCGATTTTCCTGACCTGATTTTTGTCGAAGATATCGACCAGCTGGGCTATGACTTCGGCCGCCGCAACGCCTATTCGCCGCCGCCCAAGCCGCTGCTCGGCATGTATGACGCGCACCAGCACGGCGCCCAGTTTCCGCATGCGCCGGCCGGCCTGCAAAGCGTGGCGCTGGTGCCGCTGCTGCGCAACAAGCGCATCATTGGCAGCCTGAACCTGGGCAGCTGCGACCCGGCCCGTTTCACGCCCAGCCTGGGCACCGACTTCGTCGAGCACATGGCGTCGATTATCGCGATCTGCCTCGAAAACGTGATCAGCAATGAAATGCTGAAGTACATCGGCCTGACCGATTCGCTGACCGGCGTGTACAACCGGCGCTATATCGACCGTCGCCTGCTGGAAGAGATTGCGCGGGCGCGCCGTCAGGGGTATCCGATTTCCGTCATGTACATCGATATCGACCACTTCAAGCGCGTCAACGACACCGTCGGCCATGGCGGCGGCGATGAAGTACTGCGCGAAGTGGCGGGCCGCATCAAAACCGAGTTGCGGCTGTCGGATGCGCTGGCGCGGTTTGGCGGCGAAGAATTTGTGGTGTTGCTGATCGATGCCAATCTGGACTCCGCCGCCTTTGTGGCCGAGCGCATCCGCGCCAGCGTCGCGGCCAGCATGATCACGCTGTCGCCGTCGTTGCAACTGTCGGTCACGGTCTCGATTGGGGTTGCCTGTCTGGATCATGCGACGCAGGAAGGCGAGGGCGAAGTGGTGATGCGTGAGCTGATCGCCAAAGCCGACCACGCCCTGTATGCCGCCAAAGAAGGCGGCCGCAACCGCGTCATCAGCCACCGCGACGCCGACTAAAAACCTGATCTGTCCCTCCAGCTGGCCAGTGAAGGCGCAGCTCGGCTAGCAAACCCCACCGACGCAAAGCCGGGGTCAGACGGGGACGCCGAGTCCCGGCGGGTCTGACCCCAGTTTTTGTCTTTGGGGGAATGCATGCGGTATGGCACGCTAACTGAATTAGCGCAGCAAGCGCGCTTCGGCACGGCTGACGGCGTCGGCCGCGCCGCGCAGGATGACGACGTCGCCAGCCGCCAGCACGGTGTCGGCGCTGGCGTCGAGCCGCCCCTTGCCACGCCGGATGGCGCTGACCTCGGCCCCGGTGTCGCCTAGTTGCAGGGCGCTGACCAGTTTGCCAACGCTGCTGGCGCTGCCCGTCAGCGTCACCGAATGCAGCCGAATCAGGTCGGCCTCTTCGCCGACATCGCTGGCGCCGTGGAAGTAGCCGCGCAGCGAGGCATAGCGCTCGTCGCGCGCAGCCTGCACCCGGTGCACCACGCGCCGCAGCGGCACGCCCAGCATCACCAGTGCATGGGATGCCAGCATCAGGCTGCCCTCGATCAGTTCCGGCACCACTTCGGCGGCCCCAGCCGCTTTCAGTCGGTCCAGGTCGGTATCGTCATGGGCCCGCACAATCACCGGCAGCGTCGGCGCCAGTTCGTGCACCAGATGCAGCACCTTCAGCGCCGACGGCGTGCTGGCATAGGTGATTACCACCGCGCTGGCGCGGTAGATACCGGCCGCCACCAGACTTTCGCGCCGTGCCGCATCGCCATACGAGACCTGGGCGCCGGCCGTCTGCGCTTCCTGCACCCGCTCCGGGTCGAGGTCGAGCGCGTGGTAATCGATTTTTTCTTCGCTCAGCAGTGTGGCCAGACTCTGGCCGCTGCGTCCGAAGCCGCACACAATCACGTGCTTGTTGGTCGACATGGTGCGGCTGGCGATCTTGGTCAGCGCCAGCGATTGCAACATCCATTCATTCGACGATACCTTCATGACGATCTGGTCCGACTTGGCGATGATGAACGGCGCCACCAGCATCGACAGTACCATCGAGGCCAGCACCAGCTGGATCAGGAAGGGATCGATCAGATGCGTGCCGCCCGCCAGATTCAGCAGCACGAAGCCGAATTCGCCGGCCTGCGCCAGCGCCAGTCCGGTGCGCATCGAGACGCCGTCGGTGGCGCCGAACAGCTTGGCCAGCAGGGCGATCAGGGCGAACTTCAGCAGCACCGGGCCGCACAGCAGGATCAGCACCAGCCACCAGTGTTCCAGCACCAGACGCACGTTGAGCAGCATGCCGATGGTGATGAAGAACAGCCCCAGCAGCACGTCGCGGAATGGTTTGATGTCTTCTTCGACCTGATGCTTGTATTCGGTTTCCGAGATCAGCATGCCGGCCACAAACGCACCCAGTGCCAGCGACAGGCCGGCGCGCTCGGTGATCCAGGCCGCGCCTAGCGTGATCAGCAGCAGGTTCAGCATGAATAGTTCCTGCGAGCGGCGCTTGACCACGATGGTGAACCAGCCGCGCACCAGTTTCTGGCCGATGAACAGCAGCAGTACCAGCACGATGACGGCCTTCAGCGCGGCCCAGCCCAGCGTTTCGACCAGTGCGTCGGCATTTTGGCCCAGCGAGGGGATCAGGATCAGCAGCGGCACCACGGCCAGATCCTGAAACAGCAGGATGCCGATGATCTTGCGGCCATGCGCGCTTTCCAGTTCCAGCCGCTCGGTCAGCATCTTGGAGACGATCGCCGTGGACGACATGGCCAGCGCGCCGCCGAGCGCGAATGAGGCTTGCCAGCCCACATGCAGCGAGGCCGGCAGCTGGCTGCCGACGATCCAGCCCAACAGCATGGTGGCAATCACCGTCAGGCCGACCTGTGCCATGCCGAGCCCGAATACGATGTTGCGCATCGCCTTCAGTTTGGGCAGCGAGAATTCCAGGCCGATCGAGAACATCAGGAACACCACGCCGAACTCGGCCAGCGTCTCGGTGGTGTGGGTTTGTTCGGCCAGCCCCAGCGCATGGGGGCCGATCAGGATCCCGACCGCCAGGTAGCCCAGCATGGGCGGCAAATGCATCATCCGGAACGCCACCACGCCCAGTACGGCGCTGCCCAGCAGCAAGAGGGTCAGTTCCAGAGGTGAAAACATCATGCCGCGATCATCAGTCAGGAGATTCCGTTGTTTGTCGGATGCAGTTTGTCCTGCGCAGGTACAAAAAGGTGCGCGCGTGCACCATAGTTGAGCTCAAGTTTTCGATGGCAAGTTTTTTGCTTTCTCAATTCGGCTATACTTTGGGCATGAGTGTAACCCATGAAAAAACAATGCTGAAAGCTTTTGACGCAAAAACCGCCCAGCGTGCCCTGCAGCTGGCCAGTGACACCCTGCTCAATGAGGCCCAGGCCATCACCGCCCTGAACGCGCGCCTTGGCGCCGACGACAGCGTGGTGCAGGCGATCGCCCTGATGCTCGAATGCAAAGGCCGCGTGGTCGTGTCCGGCATGGGCAAGTCCGGCCATATCGCCCGCAAGATTGCCGCCACGCTGGCCTCGACCGGCACCCCGGCGCTGTTCGTGCACCCGGCCGAAGCGGCGCACGGCGACCTTGGCATGGTGACCCCGGGCGATGTCTTCATCGCCATTTCCTATTCGGGCGAAAGCTCGGAACTGATGGCCATTCTGCCGGTCGTCAAGCGCATGGGCAGCCCGCTGATTTCGATTACCGGCAAGCCCGGCTCCAGTCTGGCCGCGATCGCCGATGTGCATCTGAACGTGGCGGTCGAGCGCGAAGCTTGTCCGATGAATCTGGCGCCGACCACCTCGACCACGGTGACGCTGGCGCTGGGCGACGCACTGGCCGTCGCGCTGCTCGACCTGCGCGGTTTCCAGCAGGACGATTTTGCCCGCTCCCATCCGGGCGGTGCGCTGGGCCGGCGCCTGCTGACCCATGTGCGCGATGTGATGCGCAGTGGCGCCGCCGTGCCGCGCGTGACGGCTGACGTCAAGCTGGTCGATGCGCTGCTGGAAATCACCCAGAAGGGCATGGGCATGACCGCCATCGTCGACGCCGACGAGCGTCCGCTGGGCGTGTTCACCGACGGCGATTTGCGCCGCATGATCGAGAAAGTGCAGGACTTCAGCCAGGTGCTGATCCGTGACGTGATGCATGCGAATCCGCGCAGCATCGGCCCGGACAAGCTGGCCGTCGATGCGGTGGCCGTGATGGAGCAGTTCCGCATCAACCAGATGCTGGTGACCGATGCCGATGGCAAGCTGGTCGGCGCGCTGCATATCCATGACCTGACCCGTGCCAAGGTGATCTGATGGACCTGCAGCAGCGCGCGGCGCGCATCCAGCTGATGATCTTCGACGTTGACGGCGTGCTGACCGACGGCAGCCTGCACTACGGCGCCGATGGCGAGGCGCTGAAGACCTTTAATGTACATGACGGCCTCGGCATCAAGCTGCTGCAGGAAGCCGGCATCAAGACGGCCATCATCAGCGCCCGTAAGTCGGCTCAGGTGACGCGCCGTGCGGCCGATCTCGGCATCGAATTCCTGCATCAGGGCGGGCATGACAAGCTGACCCCGTTCCATAGCCTGCTGGCCCAGACCGGCCTGACGGCGGAGCAGGTCGGCTTCATCGGCGACGACGTGGTTGACCTGCCGATCCTGACCCGGGTTGGCTTTGCCGTTGGCGTGCCGAATGGCCGGCCGGATGTGATCAGCCGCGCCCACTACATTACCGAAGCGGCCGGTGGCCGTGGCGCGGTGCGCGAAGTCTGCGAACTGCTGCTAAAGGCGCAGGGCAAGTACCAACAAGTGCTGGCCCAGTTCCTGGTCTAGCCCGCACACAGGAGATCCACGATGCGCAAACTTACCGCCCACCGCTGGCGCCTGTCGCTGATCATGCTGGTCGCAATCGTGTTCGCGCTGGGCAGCTTCTGGCTGGTACAGGTGGTGAACCAGTCCGGCCAGCAGGCGCTGCAGGACCAGCACCGTAACGAGCCCGACTACATCGTCGAGCGCTTCAGTTTCGTCCGCATGAACAAGGCTGGCCAGCCGGCGTATATTATTGCGGGGGACAAGCTGACCCACCGCCCGGTCGATGACAGTTCCGACATCGAGCGGCCCACCGTGCACAGTCTGGCAGGCGAACAGCCGCCGATGAATATGCGGGCCGACAGCGCCCATGTCGATCAGGACAATACCCGCGTGCAGTTGCAGGGTAAGGTAGAGGTGGAGCGCCCGGCCACCGCGCGTAGTCAGGCCATGCGCCTGAGTACGCCAGCGCTGACGGTCTACCCGGACGAAGACCGCATGGAGACGGATAAGCCGGTCGACATGAAGCTGGGTACCGCCACGGCCAGCGGCACCGGCCTGACGGCGAATAACGCCACCCGCCAGCTGAAGCTGGGCGGACGCGGCCAGATTGAACTGCCGCCCCGTGGCGCGCACTGACACTGATGACGAGAGAGCACCATGATGAATAAATTTTTCCTGTCGGCCGCCTTGCTGCTGGCCGCTAGCGGTCTGGTCCGTGCCGAAAAGGCCGATTCCAGCAAGCCGACCGAGATCAAGTTCGACCAGCTGGAAGTCGATGATGTGAAACAGGTCAAGACCTTCACCGGGAATGTAATCCTGACCCGCGGCACGCTGCTGATGAAGTCGCCGAAGGCGGTGGTCACGGAAGATCCGCAAGGCTATCAGTACGTCACGCTGACCAGCGCACCGGGCACGGTCGCCACGTTCCGCCAGAAGCGCGATGGCGCCGGTGAGCAGTGGGTCGAAGGGCATGCTGAGCGCATCGAATACGATGACAAGACCGAGCTGGTGCGGTTGTACTCGAAGGCGCAGATCCGCCGCCTCGAAGGCAACAAGCCGAGCGACGAAGTCGATGGCGAATTCATTTCCTATGACAGCCGCAAGGAATTCTTCGCCGTCAAGAACACTGCCAGCGGCGACAGCAAGCCGGGCGCCGGGCGCGGCACCATGGTGATCCAGCCGTCCAATAAGATGGCGGCGCCGCTGCCACCGGCCCCAGGGAAGTGAGCATGGAAACGAAAAGCTGCGGTAGCACCCTGATCGTCAAGGGCCTGCAAAAAAGTTATGGCAAGCGTCAGGTGGTGCATGATGTGTCGCTGCAGGTCGAATGCGGTGAAGTGGTCGGACTGCTGGGGCCGAATGGCGCCGATAGCAATCTGACATA
>JBGSBQ010000013.1:0-19125 GCA_041730475.1 Sphingomonadaceae bacterium | reverse complement strand
TCGAGCCCGCGGCCGGCCTGCCGCAACTGCACACCACCACGCTGGAGGCCTACCAACAGCTGGCCGTCACGCTGGCGCACGCACCGCGCCGGCTGGCCGCGCTGCGCCAGCACTTGCGGCGCCAGCGCCAGCCCGGCGCACCCGGCCCGCTGTTCGATACGGCGGCCGGCATCCGCCAGCTGGAACGGCTGTACCGCCGCGTCGCCCGTGGCTCCCGGCCCGCCAGCGACACCGCCACGCCACTGGTCAGCATCCTGCTGGCGGTCGCCGCCGACCACAATGCCGACGCCGTCGAGCGCACGCTGCACAGCGCGCTGGCCCAGCATTACCCCGAAGTCGACATCATCGTCAGCGACGCCAGCGCCAGCCCGGCCATCGAAGCCCGCATCGCGCCGCTGCTGGCACGCCACCCGCAATTGCGCTACAGCCGCGCCAGCGGCCTGACGCCGGCCGCCAGTCTGGATCATTGCCTGGCGCTGGCATTGGGCGAGTACATCGCCATCACGCCCATCGGCGACACGCTGCACCCGAACCGGCTGGCCCGCATGCTGGACTTCTACCAGCGCTATCCCGGCGTCGGTCTGGTCGCCTGCTGGCGCCAGCCGCAGGACGCCAGCGGCAACGATGTGGCGGGCGCGCCCGGCCTTGCCGCCGAAACCGCCGTCGGCGGCACCTCGCTGGCGGCGCTGCTGCTGGCCGCCGAAGCAGCCACCGTCGATACCCTGTGCGATCCCGGCGCCCTGTTGCTGCGGCGCGCCACGCTGAGCGCCGGCTTTGGCCAGTATCACGGGCGGCGCTATCAGGCACTGGGCCCGGTGGCCACGGTGCTGGCAGCGCTGGCCGGCGGCGATTATGTCTACCTGCCGGAACCGCTGGGCAGCCGCCGCAGCGCAGCGTCGCCCAGCGCCAGCAACAGCGCGCTGGCCAGTCTGGAACGCACGCTGGAGCAACTCGAACTGTTGTATCAGGCCCATGCGCAGCAATTGTTTGCCAGCGCACCGCAGCGTTTCGCGCCTTTGCTGGCGGCGCGGCTAGCGGCCTGCCATAGCCTGCTGACCAGCCAGCACACGGCACTGGCCCCGCTGCCAGCGCCGCTGCGGCAGCGCCTCGACGGCCTGCTGCAACAGGGACACCAGCTGCTGCTCGGCTAATCCCGCCACCACTGTCGACCACCGCGCCACAGTCCACGGATTTCTCGCCGGATTTGCCCCATCGGCGGGGCTGAGGGGCCAATCCAGCCCTGCTTTTCGTTTAGAATACGTCGGCTGTGGCGGACAATACACGCTGGTCAGACCACATCGATAATTCTGCATAATACCCAGGGGATAGCATGAAAGCAGTCATTTTGGCAGGCGGACTGGGCACCAGGCTCAGCGAAGAAACCACTGTCAAGCCCAAGCCCATGGTGGAAGTGGGCGGCAAGCCCATCCTGTGGCACATCCTGAAGAGCTATTCGGCCCACGGCATCAACGATTTCGTCATCTGCTGCGGCTATCGCGGCTATGTGATTAAGGAATTCTTCGCCAACTACTTCCTGCACACCTCGGACGTTACCTTCGACCTGCAAAAGAACACCATGGAAGTCCATGAGCGCCACGCCGAACCATGGCGCGTAACGCTGGTCGACACCGGCGCCGACACCATGACCGGTGGCCGCCTGAAGCGGGTCCGCCAGCACCTCGAACACGAGGAAGCGTTCTGCTTCACCTATGGCGACGGCGTGGCCGACATCGACATCGGCGCCTCGATCGCCTTCCACCGCCAGCACGGCAAGCTGGCCACCATGACGGCCGTACAGCCGCCGGGCCGCTTTGGCGCGATTGAAATCGACGGCCAGCGCATCGCCAGCTTCATGGAAAAACCCCAGGGCGATGGCAACTGGATCAACGGCGGCTACTTCGTGCTGTCGCCCAAGGTCATCGACCTGATTGGCGACGACAGCACCATCTGGGAAAAAGCCCCGCTCGAACAGCTGGCCCGCGACAACCAGCTGGACGCCTTCCAGCACCGTGGTTTCTGGCAGCCAATGGACACGCTGCGCGACAAGGTACTGCTGGAAGATCTGTGGGAAAGCGGCAAGGCGCCGTGGAAGCGCTGGCCATGACGCCGTCTTTCTGGCACGGCAAGCGGGTGTTCCTGACCGGGCACACCGGCTTCAAGGGCAGCTGGCTCAGCCTGTGGTTGCAGCAACTGGGCGCCGAGGTGACCGGCTTCGCGCTGGCTCCGCCCAGCAGCCCCAGCCTGTTCGACGTGGCCGACGTCGGCCGTGGCATGACCTCGGTGCTGGGCGATATCCGCGACGCTGCCCAGCTGCGCGCCGCGATGCAGGCCGCGCAGCCGGAGATCGTGATCCACATGGCAGCGCAGGCGCTGGTGCGCTATTCCTACGAGCATCCGGTGGAGACCTATGCCACCAACGTGATGGGACTGGTGAACTTCTTTGAAGCAGTGCGTGCCACGCCCGGTATCAAGGCGGTGGTCAACGTCACCAGCGACAAATGCTATGAAAACAAGGAATGGGCCTGGGGCTACCGCGAAAACGAAGCCTTCGGCGGCTACGACCCGTACAGCAACAGCAAGGCCTGCGCCGAACTGGTGACGGCCGGCTACCGCTCGTCCTACTTCAACCCGGCCCAATATGCGCAGCACGGCGTGGCGCTGGCCTCTGGCCGCGCCGGCAACGTGATCGGCGGCGGCGACTGGGCCGAAGACCGCCTGATCCCGGACATGGTGCGCGCGATTGCCGCCGGCCAGCCGGTGCGCATCCGCAGCCCGCACGCCATCCGCCCCTGGCAGCATGTGCTGGAACCGCTGTCCGGCTACCTGACGCTGGCCGAACACCTGTACCAGCACGGCGCCGCATTTGCCGAAGGCTACAACTTCGGCCCGCACGACACCGATGCCCGTCCGGTCGCATGGATCATCAGCCGCCTGTGCGACAGCTGGGGCGCCGGCGCCAGCTGGGAGCTGGATCAGGCCCCGCAACCGCACGAAGCCCATTACCTGAAACTCGATTGCTCCAAGGCGCGCGCGCGCCTGCACTGGCAGCCGCGCTGGAATCTGGGCCAGACCATCGACCAGATCGTGGCCTGGCACCGGGCCTATGCCGAACACCCCGCCAGCGACGCCATGCGCGCCCTGACGCTGGCGCAGATCGCCACCTATCAACAGACTGACACCGACCCTACGTAAGGCAGCAACCATGAGTGAAGCACAAAGCAAAGAACAACTGCGCGAACAGATCATCAAGCTGGTCGGCCAGTACGGCGCCCTGGCCAGCGTCCCGCGCCCGTTTGAACCGGGTGTCACGGTGATCCCGCCGGCCGGCAAAGTCGTCGGCGCGCCAGAAATGGAACTGATGGTCGAAGCCTCGCTCGACGCCTGGCTCACCACCGGCCGTTTCAACGACCAGTTTGAGGCCAAGCTGGCCAAACTGATCGGCGTGAACTTCCTGATTACCGTGAACTCCGGCTCGTCGGCCAATCTGGTCGCCTTCAACACGCTGACCTCGCCCAAGCTGGGCGCACGCGCGATCCAGCCCGGCGACGAAGTGATCGGCGTGGCCGCCGGTTTCCCCACCACCGTCAACCCGATCCTGCAATTTGGCGCGGTGCCGGTGTTCGTGGACGTCGAACTTGGCACCTACAACATCGATGTCAGCCAGCTGGAAGCGGCGATTTCGCCCAAGACCAAGGCCATCATGCTGGCCCACACGCTGGGCAATCCGTACAACCTCGATGTCATCACGGCACTCTGCAAGAAATACAATCTGTGGCTGATCGAAGACTGCTGCGACGCGCTCGGCGCGACCTATCGCGGCCAGATGGTCGGCACCTTTGGCGACATCGGCACCATGTCGTTCTATCCGGCGCACCACATCACCATGGGTGAAGGCGGCGCCGTGTTCACCAACAACCCGCAGCTGAAAATGATCGCCGAGTCGTTCCGCGACTGGGGCCGTGACTGCTACTGCCCGCCGGGCAAGGACAACACCTGCGGCAAGCGCTTCTGCTGGAAGCTGGGCACGCTGCCGGAAGGCTATGACCACAAGTACACCTACAGCCACCTCGGCTACAACCTGAAGATCACCGACATGCAGGCCGCCTGCGGTCTGGCCCAGATCGAACGTGCGGAAGGCTTCATCCAGTCCCGCAAGGACAACTTCGCCTACCTGAAGGAACGCCTGCAATCATGCGCCGAATTCCTGATCCTGCCGGAAGCGACCGAGCATTCCGACCCGTCGTGGTTCGGCTTCCCGATGACGCTGAAACCGGAAGCGAATGTATCGCGGGTTGACCTGCTGACCTATCTGGACCAGCACAAGATCGGTACCCGCCTGCTGTTCGCCGGTAACCTGACGCGCCAGCCATACATGATCGGCCGCAACTACCGCGTGTCCGGCGAACTGACCAACACCGACCGCGTGATGAACGACACCTTCTGGATCGGCGTCTTCCCTGGCCTGACCCGCGAGATGCTGGACTTCACCATCGATAAACTGGAAGCCTTCTTTGGCGTAAACTTCTGATGCAAGCGCAAGACAACAAAATCAAGGTCGCCGAACTGGTGGCCGAAGCGCTGGAGCAGCTCGGCATCCAGCACGCCTTTGGCATCATCGGCGCCGGCAACGTCCATCTGTTCGAGGCCATCACGCGGCGCGGCTACACCGAGATCGTCTGCGTCCACCACGAGCAGGCCGCCTGCATGGCGGTGCAGACCTATTACCGCACCAATGGCCGGCTGGCCGCCGCGCTGCTGACCACCGGCGCCGGTTCGACCAATGGCGTGACCGGCGTGGTGTCGGCCTGGGCCGACTCGATTCCCTGCCTGATCATCGCCGGCAACGAGAACTCCAAGTTCACCTTCCCGGACAATCCGCTGCGCATGTGGGGCGTGCAGGGCTACGACTCGTGCCAGATGGTCAGCCGCGTCAGCAAATACGCCGAGCGCGTGATGCGCGCCGAGCAGACCGTGTACCAGTTGCAGAAAGCCGTGCATAGTGCGCTGGACGGCCGCCCCGGCCCGACCTGGATCGAAATCCCGATGGACATCCAGTCCAGCCGCATCGACCCGCAGCTGATGCTGCAATTTGAAGCGCCGCCGGCCACCGACTACCTGAGCGCCAGCGTGGCGGCTCAAGTCGACAGCGTACTGGCCGCGCTGCTGCAAGCCGAACGTCCGGTACTGTGGCTCGGTAACGGCATCCGTCTGGCCGGCGCCGAAGCCCGCATCGCACCGCTGCTGGAACAGCTGGGCGCCGCCGCGCTGGTGTCGTGGGCCGGGATCGACATGATCGATTCCAGCCACCCGCAAGTATTCGGCCGGGCCGGCGTATACGGCCAGCGCGCCGCCAACTTCATCCTGCAAAACAGCGATTACGTGCTGGCCATCGGCACCCGGCTGGCGATACCGCAGGTTGGCTATGACCTCAACGAACTGGCGCGTCTGGCCCGCATCGACGTGGTCGACATCGACGCCGACGAAGTGGTCAAGCATGCCAAGCGCACCCAGGAAAACATCCTGTGCGACGCCCGCGTCTTCATCGACGCGCTGCTGGCACGGCTGGCCGCACTGACCGCGCCGGTGCCGTCCAAGGCCGCCTGGCTGGCGACCTGCCGCGCCTACGAGGAGCAGTTCCCATGGGTCGGCCCCGAACACGCCGATCCGGAAGGCTTTATGAACTCCTACCGCTTCATGGAGCGCCTGAACGGCTTCTTCAAGCCGGATCAGGTAGTGGTTACCGACATGGGCACGGCCCTGCTGTGCGGCCATCAGGTGCTGCGCTTCAAGCCGGGCCAGCGCCTGATGACCTCCACCGGTCTGGGCGAGATGGGCTACGGCCTGCCGGCGGCGCTGGGCGTCTCGTTCGCCAACGACCGCGGTGAAGTCATGTGCCTGAACTGCGACGGCGGCATGATGATGAACCTGCAGGAATTGCAGACCATGGTGCACCACCAGTTGCCGATCAAGCTGTTCATCTTCAACAATGACGGCTACCTGATGATCAAGCACACCCAGAAGTCGCTGTTCAAGTCCGATTACGTCGGCACCGACCGCGCTTCCGGCGTGTCCTGCCCGGACTTCTCCAAGCTGGCCAAGGCCTTCGACATCCCGGCCTACCAGATCCACCAGTGGGATCAGGTCGACGCCACGCTGGCAGCGGTGCAAGCCGCCACCGGTCCGGTGATCTGCGAAGTGTTCATGCACCCGCAGCAGCTGTTCTCGCCCAAGCTGGGCGTGGTAGCGCGCGCCGACGGCACGCTGGTATCGCCGCCGCTGGAAGACCTGTCGCCGCTGCTGCCGCGCGAGGTGCTGGATCAGGCCATGATAGGCGGCATGCACGAGAAATCGAAATCGCTCTGACCATGCAACGCGTCGCCCTCCTCGGTGCCAGCAGCCAGATTGCCAAGGATCTGATCCGGTCCTTCGCCGCTGAGGGCAACACCGAGCTGCTGCTGTACGTGCGCGACACGGCCGCAGCGCAGCGCTGGCTGGCGGCGCAGCAGCTCGACTTGGCCGTGGCCAGCTACGCCGACTACGGCAAGGCGCCGCATGACGCGGTGCTGAACTTTGTCGGCGTCGGCGATCCGCAACGTGCCGCACAGATGGGCGGCGCCATCTTCGGCGTCACCCAGGAATTCGACGATCTGGCGCTGCGCGAACTGCAGCGCCACTCCGAACGGCGCTATGTGTTCCTGTCCAGCGGCGCCGCCTACGGCAGCAGCTTCCTACAGCCGGCCGGCCCCGACACCTGCGCCAGCATCCCGCTCAACGCCCTGACCCCGCAAGATTATTATGCGGTCGCCAAGCTGCATGCCGAATGCAAGCACCGCGCCCTGCCCGAGCTGGCGATTACCGACCTGCGCGTGTTCAATTACTTCAGCCGCAGCCAGGACCTGAACGCGCGCTTCTTCATCACCGACATCCTGCGCGCCATCCGCGACCGCCAGACGCTGCAGACCTCGGCCGGCAGCATGGTGCGCGACTACCTGCACCGCAGCGATTTCCACCAGCTGGTGCGCTGCGTGCTGGCCGCGCCGCCGGCCAACCGCGCGCTCGATTGCTACAGCGCCGCGCCGGTCGAGAAGGCGGCGCTGCTGGCCATGATGCAGCAGCAGTTCGGCCTCGACTATGCAGTCCAGCAGGCAGCGGCCGGCGTCAACGCCACCGGCGCCAAGCCGAATTACTACTCGCTCAACCGGCAAGCCGCCGAATTGGGCTACCACCCGGCCTATTCCTCGCTGGATGGAATTGCCGCCGAATCGGCGATAATCCTTCACAGAGACGCCGTACATGACAAGAACTATGGGTGAACCAAGATGACTAGCACCGACAAACTGAAGATAGCCATCATCGGCTCGGGCAATATCGGCACCGACCTGATGATCAAGGTGATGCGCTCCAAGCACCTGGTGTGCACCTTGTTCGCGGGCCGCAATTTCAATTCGGCCGGCATGAAGCGCGCCAGCCAGCTGGGCGTGCCGATCTCGGACCGTGGCATCGAAGCCATTCTGGCCGATCCCTCGATCTGCGACCTGGTATTCGACGCCACCTCGGCTCAGGCCCACATCGGCCACTGGGCTGCGCTCGACAAACTCGGCAAGACCGTGATCGACATGACGCCGGCCAAGCTGGGCGAATTCTGCATCCCGGCCATCAATGCCGAGGCCTGTCTGGCCACCGGCACCCGCAACATCAACATGATCACCTGCGGCGGCCAGTCGTCGATCCCGATCGCCGCCGCCATCGGCCAGGTGCACCGCGACATCGAATACGTCGAAGTGGCCTCCAGCATTGCCTCGCGTTCGGCCGGCCCGGCCACCCGCGCCAACCTCGACGAGTACATCGAAACCACCGAGGAAGCGCTGGCCCGTTTCTCCGGCGCCAAACGCGCCAAGGCGATCCTGATCCTGAATCCGGCCAATCCGCCGATCGACATGCAGACCACCATCTACGCCAAGATCGCCAACCCCGACCTGCCGGCCATCACCGCCTCGGTGAACGCCATGGTGGCCCAGCTGAAGACCTATGTGCCGGGCTACCAGCTGATCGTGCCGCCCGTGATCGAAGGCGACAAGGTGATCACCACCATCAAGGTGATGGGCGCCGGCGACTACCTGCCGCAGTACGCGGGCAATCTGGACATCATCAACTGCGCCGACATTGCGATGGCGGAGCTGATCGCCGCGGCCCGCCTCGGCACCGACCCGCTTAATGAGGAGCCCAAGCATGGCTAAGAACATCCTGATCAGCGACCCGACGCTGCGCGACGGTAACCACGCCGTGCGCCACCAGCTGAGCCGCGAAGCCTTCATCGCTTACTGCCAGGCCGCCGAAGCGGCGCACGTGCCGATCGTCGAAGTCGGCCATGGCAATGGTCTGGGCGCGTCCTCGCTGCTGGTCGGCGAATGCCGGCTGACGGACGAAGAAATCCTGACCGTCTCGCGCCAGCACCTGAAGCAGAGCCGCCTCGGCATCCACGTGATCCCCGGCTTCTGCACCATCAAGAAAGACCTGGTACGCGCCATCGAACTCGGGGTCGACGTGTTCCGCGTCGCCTCGCACTGCACCGAAGCCGATGTCACCGACCGCCACATCCACTACGTGCGTCAGGCCGGCAAGGAAGCCTGGGGCGTGCTGATGATGAGCCATATGGCGACCCCGCAGGTGCTGCTGGAAGAAGCCAGAAAGATGGAATCGTATGGCGCGCAAGCGATCGTCATCATGGACTCGGCCGGCGCCTACTTCCCGGACGACGTCAAGGAACGCATCGCCACGCTGGTCGGCGGCTTGTCGATCCCGGTCGGCTTCCACGGCCATAACAACCTCGGCATGGCTGTGATCAACTCGGTCACCGCCGTCAACGAAGGCGCCACCATCATCGACGGCACCATTCGCGGCTTCGGCGCCGGCGCCGGCAATACCCAGCTGGAAGTGCTGGTGGCGGTGTTCGAGCGCCTCGGTTTCGAGACCGGCATCGACCTGTATAAAATCCTTGATGCCGCCGACGTCGCCGAAAAAGTCTTCAATCCGGTGGCGCCGACGATTTCGCCGCTGTCCATCGTGTCCGGTCTGGCCGGGGTATTCTCCGGCTTCGCCAAGCCGGTAGCGCGCGCCGCCGAAGACTACAAGGTCGACCCGCGCGACATCTTCTTCGGCCTCGGCAAGCGCAATGCGGTGGCCGGTCAGGAAAGCCTGATCATCGAAGTGGCCCGCGATCTGGCCGAGAAAAACGCAGCAGCCTTGAAAGGGTAACACCATGGCCGATACACGCTTTGCCGACATGCGCCAGGACGCCCTGGCCGCCTGCGCCGGCCAACCCGAAATTCGCAGCGCGCTGGCACGCCAGCACATCGCCGTCACCGGCGGCACCGGCTTCCTTGGCACCTGGATAGCCGAACTGGTGGCCGCCCTGAACGACCATTACCAGCTCGGTATCTCGCTCGACCTGTATGCGCGCCACATCAGCGAATGGCAGCAGAAATACCCACATCTGGCCAACCGTCCCGACATCCGGGTGCGCTCACAGGATGTACGCTCCTCGTTCGAATTCGCCAAAGGCACCACCCATGTGATCCATGCGGCCGGCATCCCGAACAACCGGGTCCACGCTTCTGATCCGCTGCGGGTGTTCCAGACCACGGTGTCCGGGATTGCCAACGCGCTGGAAGCAGCCTCGCAGCTGGATGGCCTGCGCCGCTTCGTCAACGTCAGCTCCTGTCTGGTGGCAGGCGCGCCACAGCGTCCCGGCGCGCTGACCGAGAATGATTACTTCCCGCTGCCGGCCGGCCTGCTGCACACGGTGTACGCCGATGCCAAGCGCGCCGCCGAAATGACGGCAGCGATCTACCGCAGCCAGTACCGCCTGCCGGTATCGACGGTGCGGCCGTTCACGCTGACCGGCGCCTATCAGGAACTGGACCGCCCATGGGCCGTCAACAACTTCCTGCGCGACGTCCTGACCGGCAGCGAGATCCGGATTCACGGCGACGGCAGCGCACGGCGCAGCTATCTGTACGGCAGCGATGCCGCCTGGTGGACGCTGGCGGCGCTGGTCAAGGGCGTCGACGGCGAGGTCTACAACCTCGGCAGCGCGACTCCGGTCAGCCACACTGAACTGGTGCGCATCATCGGCGAGCAGGTCGCCACCAAGCCACGGGTGGCGCTGAACACGGCACCGCATCGCCAGCAGAAGGACGACGACCTGTATCCGGACATCAGCTTCACGCTGCGCCGACTGGGCGTGCAGGAGACCTGTCCGCTGGAACAGACCATCGCCAAGGCCTACCGCTGGTTTGCCACCCCTCACCAGAACTAGGCCCCGCATGAACGCTCCCGGCATCGTCCTGTCGATCTGCATCCCGACCTACAACCGCGCCAGCTTCCTGCAGCAGACGCTGGACAGCATCGTCGCCCAGCCCGCCTTCAGCGAAGGCGACGAGGTCGAAGTCATCATCTCCGACAATTGCTCGCCCGATGAAACGCAGGCCGTGGCGGCGCAGTTTGTGGCGGCCTGGCCGGGCAAGGTGCGCTATTTCCGCCATGCGCCAGGAATACCGGCCGACGAAAACTTTGCCGCCGCGCTGTCGCACGGGCGCGGCCAGTTCCTCAAGCTGCACAACGATAATCTGCAGTACCGCAACGGCAGCGTGGCCGAGATGCTGAAGGTGATCAAGGCCACGGCATTCGAGCAGCCCGTGATCTTTTTCACCAACGGCAATATGGGCGCCGGGCAGGCGATCGAAACCCAGTCCAGCCTGAGCGACTTCGTGCGGCGGGTGTCGTATTTCGCGACGTGGATCGGCGGCTTTGGCATCTGGCGCAGCCAGTTCGCGGCCATGCCGGACTTCGGCCGTGCCGCCAAGCTGCAACTGGTGCAGGCCGACGTGCTGTTCCGCCTGATGGCGGCCGGCAAACGCGCCATCGTGCTGTACGAGCAGTATTTCGTCGGCATGGCGGTACCGAAAAAGGGCGGCTACAACATCGCACAGGTGTTCGGCCAGAACTACCTGTCGCTGCTGAAGCCGTATGTGGCAGCGGGCTTGCTGGAGCGCGCCGTGTATGAGGCCGAGAAGAAAGCCATCCTGCTCAATCACATCATCCCCTACTACTTCGAGCAGGGCAGCAACTTCCTGCAATCGGGCTTTTATGCCTACGTGCAGGATTATCTGGACGATGATTATTTCTACGAAGCGATTGCCCATCTAGAAACCGATGTGCCGCCCCGCGCCGTGGCGGCGGCAGCAGCGGCGCCGGCCGCCGCGCCGGCCCCGGTTGCGGCGCCCGCGCCCGATCCGCTGGCAGCCTACAACGCCGCGCTGGCAGCGCAGTGGCGGGCCCTGAATCCGCACAATGAAACGATTTTGCAGGCGGCGCACGGCCTGTTCAACTTCGGCAAGCTCAGCGTCGGCCGCCGCACCTATGGCGGCATCACGCTATGGACCTTTGGCGATCCCGGCGAAAAGCTTAGCATCGGACATTTCTGCTCGATCGCCGACGACGTCAAATTCCTGCTGGGTGGCAATCACCCGCATGAAGGCGTATCGACCTTCCCCTTCCTGACCAAGTATTTCGGCCAGCTGGAAGCCAAGAGCAAGGGCCAGATCACGGTCGGCGACGACGTCTGGATCGGCTACAACTCGACCGTGCTGTCGGGCGTAACCATAGGACAAGGTGCGGTCATCGCGGCTGGCAGCACCGTCACCAAGGATGTGCCGCCGTATGCCATCGTCGGCGGCAATCCGGCCCGGCTGCTGAAGTACCGCTTTGCGCCGGACGTGATCGACAAGATGCAGCGGCTCGATTACAGCCGGGTGTCAGATCAAGCCATCCTGGCCAGCCGCGAGCTGCTATACCAGCCGATCACAGCCGACAACGCCGACGCCATCATCGATGCGCTGATGCGCTAAACCCAAAAAAACCCTGCGATTCACAGCAATGCTGTTCAGTGGAGGCGCAGGTCGGCTGGCGAACCCCACCGTCTGACCCCAGATCTGCTCCTGGGGTGCAAGCGCACGCTCCGGCACTTTAATGGAACGGCATTGCTGCGCTTCGCAGGCTTTTCCGTAGGCTGATCAGCCGAAGCTGGCGTCCTTGGCCTTGTACAGGTATTCGTACTCGTCCATATCCTTATTCCGTGCCAGGTTCCACAGCGCCGGGGCGCGCGAAATCAGCTCGAACTTGCTGTAGTCGATAGGGAACTCATCAGCCTTCACCGGCGGGATGCGGGTGTGGTTAACGTGGTAAATAAACTTGGTCGTGATGCGGTTGAACTGGGCGATGTAATTCGCCACATTGTTCAGTGACATCTCGGCCAGGCTGTAGGAATTGAACGACAAGTCGATCGAATTGTCCTTCAGGTCGGCCATCGCGAAGTTCGGCAGCACCACGGCGTCATAATCACGCAGATCAGCGCTGGCCAGATCGATCTCGCCGAACAGCGCGATCTTCTTGTCCGGATGCGCACTCAGCAGGTAGAACGCGGTCAGCGCCATGTTCTCCGGCAGGTCGACGTCGATATAGGTCAGGTCGGCATGCTCACGCAGCAGGAAGTCGCCCAGCCCGCCGAAGCCGCCCCCCAATTCCAGCACGGCACGGCGCTGCTTGCTGCGGGTCAGGCGGTCGATCACAGTCGCATAATAGTGCTGGTAGTCGACCCCGGCGCGGTAAAACTCGCCATCGATATAGAAACCATAGGGATTGCCGACCACCGGCGTCTTCAGTGCCGACAGCTGATGCGTCTTGCCGATCGAATCGAGCCAGATTTGCATGCGGTGCATGATGTCGGCCATGTACTTGCCCGCGTTTTCTTCGCTGACATTGCCCGAGAAGTAGCACGACTCCATGTCCACCGGCATACCGTGGATGCCGACCGTGAAGTGTTCACGGAAGAAATTACCGTACATGCGGCTCAGCTCGGCCACATCGCGGCGCGCCATCACGTCCATCAGTCCACCCATATAGCCTTGGTAGATCGGCAGCCACATATGGCTGACCTGATACTCTTCCGGCGCGTTCTTTTGCACTTCCTTGGACTTGTTATAGGCCGTCATCACCCGCTCGATGACTTGGGTGTCGACCTCGGCGAAACGATTGATGAAGCCGTTTTCTATGCTTAAGAACATGTAGATCCCCGATGGTTAGCTGGTTATGGTGTTATGGGTACTCGTTACTCGGTATTCGGTATTGGGCGCGGGCTCAGGGCTCGCGGATCGATTCATTGACCGCCTTGGTAAGCGGCCACAACAGATACGACATCACGGTGCGGTGGCCAACCACGATCTCGGCCGACAAGGTCATACCGGGCAGCAGGCGGGCGCCGGGCGCCATCTTTTTCAGCTTGGCGTCACCCAGCGCAATGCGGCTCTGGTAATACGCATCCAGACCCTGCCCTTGGGCGGCGGCCTCGCGCCGGAACGCATCCTGGCTGATGGTACGCACTTTACCGTCCAACATGCCGTGCTGCTGGAACGAGTAAGCGTCAATCTTGATGTGGGTAATGTCGCCCGGCTTGATGTAGCCGATGTCGAGCGAATCGATCTGCACTTCCGCTTCCAGCTCGGCGCCCAGCGGCACCAGCGTGAACAAGGGCTCCGCTTCGCGCACGATGGAACCGACCGACAGCTTGGCGATTTCCAGCACCACGCCATCGGCCGGCGCCACGATCTGCACCATGCGGTGGCGCATGTCGGCCTTGGTCAGCTGCTCGTTGATGCCGTCGCGGTCGCGGGTGGCAGCCAGCAGGTCTTCCATCATTTTCTGGCGCCAGCTTTTGCCGAACGCTTCACGCTCGGCCTGCGCCGAGGCCAGCTCACGTTCCATCTCCAGCTGCTTGTTGTGCTGCATGATCATATCGCGCTCGACTTCCAGGCGGCGGTCACGCGCTTCCAGCAAATGCATCTTGGCGCCGAACTGCTCGGCCATCAGCTGCTCCTGCATCGCCTCCACTTCGCGCAGCGACTTGACGCGCTGGGCAATGATGACCTGATCGCGCTTGTTGGTTTCCAGTCCCGCTTTCAGACGCGCGATGTTCTGCTCCATCTTGTCCTTCTGGGCCTCGAAATTGGCTTGCCGCTCGCTCGACAGCTGCGCTTGCAGCTGGCTGTCGGCATCGCTGCGGGCCGCTCCGGCCTGAGTCTTCTTGCCGGTCAGTTCGGCGCGCAGGCCAGCGGCCTGCGTATCCAGACTTTGCAGGCGGGTACGCAGCTGCGCTTCATCGGCTTGCGTGAAGGTCGGGTCCAGTGTGGCCAGCAGCTGGCCTTTCTTGACCACCTGACCCACGCGCACTTCAATCCGCTGGATCACCGACGTTTCCAGCGGCTGCACCACGATATTCGGCAACGGGTTGACCAGCCGGCCGTGCGCGATCACCACCTTCTCCACCTGCGACAGGCTGGCCCACAGGATGAAGGTGACGAAGGCCGCCACCAGCACGTGCAACGTAATGCGCACGAAGCGAGGCAGCGGGCCGCGTTCGATCGCATCGGCATCCGGCAGGAAGTCGATTTCCGTCTCGTCGCGGGCGCGCCGGGATTTGGTCACAGGTGACTGGTTTGCTGGTTCCATAAGTGCTGGTAAGTGTCGCTACGGGTGAGCAGTTCTTCGTGGCGGCCGGCATCCATCAGCCGGCCCTGTTGCATGACCATGATCTTGTCGGCATTGACCAGCGTCGACAGGCGGTGCGAAATCATCACCACGGTGCGGCCGACGGCGATGCGCGACAGATTGTTAATAAAGATCGCTTCGCTTTCCGGATCGAGTGCGCTGGCCGCTTCGTCCAGGATCAGGATGCGCGGCTTGGCCACCAGCGTGCGCGCGATCGACAGGCGCTGCTTCTGGCCACCGGACAGATTCGCCGCATTCTCTTCCAGCATGGTGTCGTAGCCCATCGGCAGGCGTTCGATGAATTCATCGGCGCCGGCGGCAGCCGCCGCTTCGACCAGCTCTTCAAACGTGGCATCCGGCTTGGTGATCGACAGGTTCTCGCGCACCGTGCCGCGGAACAGGAAGTTCTCCTGCAGGACCACGCCAATCTGACGGCGCAGGTGCGACAGTTCGATCTCGCGCGCATCGATGCCGTCGAAACGGACGATGCCTTCCTCGACCGGATACAGGCCCTGAATCAGCTTGGTCAGCGTGGTCTTGCCGGAACCGCTGCGGCCGACGATGCCGACCACCGTGCCCTGCTCGATGCTGAAGCTGGCCTTGTTCAGTGCCATCGCCTGCGCGCCCGGATAGCGGAACGTCACTTCATCAAAGCGGATATCGCCCTGCAAGACGGGGCGCAGGCCATTCGCGCCGACGCGCCCTTCGGGAGCGCGATTCATGACCTCGCCCAGCATCTTCACCGACAGCGCGGTTTCCTGATATTCGTTGACCAGACCCACGATCGAAATCAACGGCCCGGTGACGCGGCCCGACAGCATCTGGAATGCGATCAGCGCACCGACCGACAGGTTGTTGTCGAACACGTCCTGCGCGCCGACCACGATCAGCGTGACCGGCAGCAGCTTGCCAAGGAAATCGGTGACGGCATTGCCGGCGATCGAGATCTGGCCGACCCGGAAGTGCATGGTGATCGCTTCCGCCGAGCGCTGGTCCCAGATGCGGCGCTGGCTCGGTTCGATTGCCAGTGCCTTCACCGTGCGCATGCCGTGGATCGCTTCCACCAGCATGGCCTGACGCTGCCCCTCGGCCGCGTACAGCGCGTTCAGGCGGCGCTGGAAGGTCGGCACCATGGCCATCACCACCGCGGCGATCAGGCCGGCAAACAGCAGCACGATCAGGGCCAGCTTGAACGAATAGGTGAACAGGATAGGCACGAACACCACCAGCGCAATCAAGTCCAGCGCCGTGAAGAACAGGCGGCCGGTCAGGAAGCTGCGGATCTTTTCCAGCTGCTGCATATGGCGCGTAACAACGCCGGCACTGGTAGTCTCGAAGAAGTCGATCGGCAACGACAGCAGGTGGCCAAAGGTGCGCCGGGTCAGGCGCATGTCGATCTTGGTGGAGGCGGCCAGCGTCAGCGTCTGGCGCAGGAAGCCGAAGGTCGAATCAAACAGCAGTGCCAGCACGATGCCGACCGCCAGCACCCACAGCGTGGTCACGCTCTGGTGCGTCAGCACCTTGTCGATCACCAGCTGGAAGAAAATCGGTGAAGCCAGCGCCAGCAACTGCATCGCCACGGCGGCGATGAAAATGTCGCGGAACGCGGCCTTCTGTTTCAGGATTTCGGGGATGAACCAGCGCAGGCTGAACGGCTGGTTCGGGTCGCTCAGCTTGTGCTGGCGTTTGACGAACAACACCGCACCGCTCCAGCGCCGCTCGAACTCGGCGCGCGTTTCCAGCACCACGGCGGCATTCGCCGCGATCGGGTTCAGCAAGGCCACCTGGCCGTCGCCATCACTGCGCACCCCGACCACGATCACCATATTGCCGTCATTCAGGCGCGCCAGCAGCGGAAACACGCCGCCCTGCGCCATCAGGCGCTGCCAGCTCAGCGTGTCGGCCTTGGCTTTCAGGCCGATGTCGGCGGCGATCCGCAACAGCAAGCCATTGCCAGGCTCTTCCGCGCGCAACGCATACTCATCGATCAGCCGTTCAGGATTGATTTGCAGGCCATGGTGCTGCGCCACGGCAGTCAGGCACTGAATCGCAGTGTGGGGAAATTTATCGTGCATCGTTTACAGACGTTGCGTTGGCGCACATAAGGACATCGATGGTCACCTTCAGTTGTGGGCAGTAGAGCGAAAAACCTTGCTGTGGTGCACGGCTGTTCTCGCCTTCGGATTCTAACCCAGCAAGCTGCCGCCCGGAGCTTTTTATGGGGCCGCTGTGGCGCCGAACAGCGCCCCGTTCTGCCCTCTGTTCCGGCCTTGCCACCGGCGCGCAAAAAAAAACGGCAAGCCCCGCAGGACTTGCCGTTGTTGGCGCCGGTCCCGGTTGCCCGGGACTTGCGTCTGACTTACTTGTTGACTGCCAGGAAGCCGTGACCGCCGGTGTTCTGCAGCGCTTTCAGGCGCAGCGTTTCGTCGGCACTGCTGTGCGAGCTGCTGCCGCTGACGGCCTGACCGTTGACATCGAAGGCTTTCATCGCCGTCGCCATCGCCGCCACCGTGCTGGCTTTGCTGGTGTTGCCCAGCACATCCAGTTTCGGCGTCTGGACCGCAGGTGCCGCTTCGGCACTGTAGCCCGAGATGGCTTGCGCCAGGCTGTTGACGTTCTGGGCGAACCAGACGTCGGCCGCCAGGTGCGACTTGCCGTCGGCGGTTTCGTAGGTCGAGGTTGCACCGACGATGTTGCCGTTGTTCAGCGAGGCGTCCGACTTGCCATCGAGGTTCAACTTGGTGATGCTCAAGTCGGCCAGCGATTTCAGTTCATCGGCCTGGCTGACGCCGTCCGCATTGCCATCGACCCACACCTTCAGGCTGCTGAAGCTGCTGTCCTTGGCATCGAGTACGCCGTCGCCGTTGCTGTCCAGTTCGGCCATCGCCTGATAACCGGTGGCCGCTTTCTGGCCGTTCGCCAGCGTCGTACCGGAGCCGAACAGTTCGCTACCGTCGTTGATCACACCGTCGCCGTTGCGGTCCAGGGTCAGCAGACCGTCACCACCACCCACCCAACCGGTGTTGGCTTTGGTGCCAGTGGCGTTGACGTCGAACTGCACGCCGGCGCCCAGACCCAGGGTGTTGATGCCGTCACCATTCAGGTCCAGCACGATTGGCGTACCCAGTGGCGAAGGCAGCGCGTTGATCTGGTCGGTCGTCAGGCCCGGTACCTGGGCACTGGTGATCGAGCAGACTTGGCTGGTGGTCAGCGCATGGATCTGGTCGGTCGTCAGTTTCGAGATCTGCGTCGTGCTCAGGGCCGCGATGGCCGAGGTTTTCAGGGCACGCAGGTCATTCGTCTCGATGGCCGCCAGTTGATCGGTAGACAGCGCTTGCGCCTGGCTGGTCGAGATCGTGGCGAACTGAGCAGTCGTCATACCAACGATCTGGTCGGTCGTCAGGGCCTTGACCTGGCTGGTGCTCAAGCCGGCCAGCGACGAGGTCTTCAGCGCGGCCACGTCTTCGGTGCCGAGGGCAGCGACGGCGTTGGTCGACAGCGAGGCCAGCTGGGCGCTGCTGAGGATGGCGACCTGCGCGCTGCTCATTGCAACCGCCTGATCCGTGCTAAGGCCAGCCGACAGCACCGAGGTGCTGAGTGCCGCAACCTGTGCCGTGGTCAGCGCTACCACCTGGTCGGTCGTCAGGCCGACGCTCTGCGCGGTGCGCAGGGCGACGATCTGCGCCGTTTTCAGCGTAGCGAAGTCAGCGGTCTGGATGGCCGCGATATCGTTGCTCGACAGCGCGCTGAACTGGTTCGAATTGAAGGCGGCGAACTGGCTCGACGACATCGCGACAACCTGGTCGGTGGTCAGGGCGCCGACCTGAGTGGTGGTCAGCGCAGCGACCTGGCTGGTCGACAGCGCCGTCACCGCATTGGTGGTCAGCGCGCCGACCTGATTGGTCGACAGGGCGGCGATGGCAGCCGTTTTCAGGACCGCGACATCGGCCGTTTCCAGATTGCCGACCTGGTCGGTGCTGAGTGCCGTGACCTGGCTGCTGGTCAGCGCGCCGGCCTGGGCCGTCGACAGCGCGACGATCTGGTCGGTCGTCAGGGCCTTGACCTGGTTGGTCGACAGGCTGCCGATGACCGAGGTCTTCAGTGCAGCGAAGTCCGCCGTTTCCAGTGCCACGATGTCGTTGGTCGACAGCGAGGCGGCTTGGGCCGTGTTCATGGCGGCGGCCTGGTTGCTGCTCAGGGCCACGATCTGGTCGGTCGTCATCACGCCGATGTTATTGGTCGAGACGGCGGCGAACTGGCTGGTGGTCAGTGCGACCACCTGGTCCGTGGTCAGGGCCTTGAACTGGTTGGTCGTCAGGGCGCCGATGAGGCTGGTGTTCAGCCCGGCGATGACAGCGGTTTCGATGGCGGCGATGTTATTCGTCGACAGCGCACCGAACTGAGCCGTGTTGAAGGCGCCGAACAGGTTCGACGACAGCGCCACGATCTGGTCGGTGGTCACGCCGCCGAGCTGGTTGGTGGTCAGCGCAGCAACCTGGCCGGTCGACAGGGCCGTAATGT